>NZ_JBVAYM010000026.1:0-27583 GCF_055420025.1 Traorella sp. mt218 | reverse complement strand
GGGTTTTATAGAGAATAAAAAAAGATTAAGCCTGAAAACTTAATCTTTTTTATTTTACTCAATACCGGTTTCCTCTGCCTTTTCTTCCAGCTCCACATGCTTTTCTTTTTTAGCGATGCGTTCATATACCCAGTCACGGAACAGATCATATAAGATGCTTGTAATCGGAATGAACAAGAGCATGCCAAACAATCCCATCAGACTTCCGCCTACCGAGAAAGCAATCAGCACATACATCGGCGGCAGACCAATTCTGTTCCCCATGATATGCGGATAGATCAGATTACCGTCAATCTGCTGGATGATCGCCATCATAAAAAAGAAGAACAGTGCCTGAATCGGTGAAACGATCAGTTGGATCAGCGTTCCGACAATCAGTGCGATCATACCTCCAAACATCGGTATAAACGAACAAAGAGCGACAATGACACCCACCACTGAAGAATAAGATAAACCGGTGATCCAGCAGCAAGTACCCACCAATGTACCCAGCACCACAGCTTCTAATCCCTGTCCGCTGACAAAATTTGAAAAAGTATCAAAGGACAATGCCAAGACACGCTCAACCTGCTGCTGCCTTCTTTCGGATAATACGGCTTTCATGACCAGTCTTAGCTGCTTAGAAAGCTTTTCTTTCTGTATCAGCAAATAAGTTGCGAAAATAAATGAGATAAAGAAAGAGAACATCGTACCTGCAAAGGAGGATACGATATTGAAAGCATTTGAAAGCAGATCGGTGGCAGAACGGCTCAAAAAATCCGTAGCCTGCTTAAACATTCCCTCATAATCAATATTCAGCGACTCAATAAAGCGAACCGCATCCTCGTTTTCTCTCACAAGCTGTTCAAAAAACTGCTGGGCCTGAGGAATAAAGATACGCAATTGATCCACCATGGCAAGAATGGCTTCCACTAACCGGGGAACCAGCAAAAAGGCCACGACAAATAAGACAAATAATACGATGGCAATCGTAAGCACCATACATATCGGACGTTTAAAAGAACGCCCGTTTTTTAACTGAAATGTTACATTTTTAAATAGCTTTAATTCAAGCTGGCGTAAAACAACATTTAGAATAAAGGCAATGATACCTCCGACAATAAAAGGATAGGCAATGGAAAGAATCGTATCGAAGACATCCATGATCACATTGATATTAAAAACAGCTGCTGTCAGCAGAACCGTAAATGTTATGATGAATAAAATACGTCTTGTCGCATGATTTTTAAAAAAATTCATAGGATTACCTCAAGATTTCAAAACATGCCCAAAGCTTATTTTTTAAAGATGCATCCTTAGACACCCTGATTGTTTTCACATCTTTTCTTTTTTTCAAATTTACTGCTTTTTTTTCAGAACGATAAAAGGAACGCTTCTTTGGTTCTTGTTTCATTGCTTTCTTTTCTTTATATTCTTTTACTGCCCAAGCACAGCCAATGGCTGCCACTGAAGCAAGCACACATCCTGTTATGACACTTTTTTTCATACCATCACTTCCTTATATCAATTATAAACTATTTCCATACATATTTCCATGAGAAAAGAAAAAACTGCTCAATGAGCAGTTTAATCAAATAAAGAAGTCTGATTGATCTCTGATTTTTCTTCTTCATGTACCTTTTCTTTTTTCTCGATCTTCATGACTTCATGAATCATCTTTTGAATATAGAAAGGCAAATGAACCTTGATTGCCGATGAGAAAGTAGCTTCCTTGCTCATCAAAGCAATATCCTTGCCATGAAGCTTTTCAGGCTTCTCCTGCATCAATAAAATCTCATCATTATTTTCACAACCAAAGCCATAACGAAGGACGGCCGGATTTGATTTTACTTTTTTAGCGATCAGATCGCCTCTTACCGGACGACCGGTTACTGCAATATCACTCATCTTGATCCGCTTCATAGAACCGCTTTCTGTCACACAGACCATATGTGAGTCAGAGGCATTGACAAGGGCCACACAGTCATCATTTTTCATAGCGATGATGCCCTTTCCTCTGCAAGACGTAGGCGTGATCACATCTGCCGGATAGCGCACGCTATAACAATTCGATGAAAGCACGATGATTTCATCATCATCACTGACGATACAGCTATCAACAAGCTCATCATCCGCTTTGATCGACATCAGCTGCATCGTTTTATTATTGCGTGATACCTCCAGATCAGCAATCATCGTCCGCTTGATCATTCCCCTGCGAGATAACGTAACAAGCGATGCTCCGGTATCAAAATCCTTCAGCACATAAGCCGAAATGATCTTCTCTTCAGAAGTCATACTGATACAGCTGTTGAGATGTGAACCGATATCCTTCCATTTCGCTTCATCGATCTCATAGATCCGGCAATAGCCATAAGTACCTTTGCCAGTCACGAACAAAAGGATATCCAACGTATTGACTTCCTTCACACCAATCAGCTCATCACCTTCCTTCAGACCCGTCAAAGCATCATTCGAAGAGTTATATGAACGCATCGATACCCTTTTCACATAGCCATCTCTGGAAACAGAAAGCATGACCTGTTCACTGTTGACCATTGCTGTCTTATCGATCACGATCTCCTCGATCTCATTTTCGATCTTAGTCAAACGCGGAGAACCAAAATCTTTCTTTACCTGCTTACATTCTTCAATGATGACCTTCTTCATCAAACGCGGATTATTTAAGATATCATTCAATTCTTCCATCTTATTCACAAGCTCTGAAAACTCATTCTTCAATTGAACGACATCCGTATTTGACAAACGATATAACTGCAATGTTACGATTGCTTCTGCCTGGGCTTCACTAAACTCAAAGCGTTCGATCAGTTTTTCCTTAGAATCTGCTTTGCCATTCGATGAACGAATGATCGCAATGACCTCATCCAAGACAGACATGGCTCGAATAAGACCTTCCAGAATATGACATCTTTTCTCCATTTTATCAAGCTCATAGCGGCTGCGGCGCGTCACGACATCCTTGCGATGATCGATAAAAGCATCCAGCATAGCTGCCAGACCCATCTGCATCGGGCGCTTATTAACAATGGCTACGACATTGTAATTAAAATAGACCTGAAGATCGGTATTCTTATATAAATAGTTTAAGATCAGCTGACTATTGGCTTCTTTTTTCAAATCGATACAGATACGCAAACCGTTACGATCCGATTCATCACGGACATCTAAGATACCTTCAATTGATTTATTCAGACGTATCTCATCGATTTTTTTCACCAGATTGCTTTTAATGACATCATAAGGAATTTCATGAACGATGATCTGCTGATTCGTTTTCGTCTGTACGACTTCACATTTACTGCGGACAACGACCCTTCCCTTTCCTGTCGTAAAAGCTTCCTTGATACCTTCAATTCCCTGTACGATACCACCCGTAGGAAAATCCGGTCCCTGTACAAATTCCATCAGTTCATCCAATGAACAATCCGGATATTGGATCCGATAAATGGCCGCATCCAACACCTCACTTAAATTATGCGGTGGAATATTGGTTGCATATCCTGCGGCAATCCCGCTGATCCCATTGACCAGAAGATTTGGATATTGAGCCGGAAGCACCGTAGGTTCCATTTCTTCATCATCAAAATTCGGTGCAAATTCAACCGTATCTTTATCAATATCAGCCAGCATATATTGACTGATCGCCGAAAGACGCGCTTCCGTATATCGCATGGCAGCAGGCGGATCATCATCCATCGATCCGTTATTACCATGCATATCGATCAAGGTTTCCCTTGTTTTCCATGTCTGTGACATACGGACCATCGCATCATAAACAGAAGTATCGCCATGCGGATGATACTTACCGATAACATCTCCCACGATTCGTGCTGATTTTTTATAAGGCTTATTATGCGTGATCCCCAGCATATTCATCGAATGGAGGATACGTCGCTGAACCGGCTTCAAGCCATCTCTGGCATCCGGCAAAGCACGATCCTGAATGATATATTTCGAGTATCTTCCAAAACGATCCCCCATAATTTCCTCAAGAGGAGCCGTAATGATATGTTCACTCTGCTTATCCATTGATTTCCTCCTTATAATCATCTTCCAATGTAAATGATACATTCTCTTCGATCCATTCACGACGCACATCCGCACGATCGCCCATCAGAACGCTCACACGCTTTTCCGCAAACATGCCGTCCTCAATGCTCACACGAATCAAGGTACGCGTATTCGGATTCATCGTCGTTTCCCACAGCTGGGAAGCATTCATTTCACCAAGTCCTTTATAACGTTGAATTTCATAGCCTCGACCCATTTTCTGTTTCAGCTCATTCAATTCTTCATCATTCCATGCATAAGCAATCTCTTTTCCTTTCTGAATCTTATACAGAGGCGGCAAAGCAATATAGATCATGCCCTCTTCGATTGCCTTGCGCATATACCGGTAGAAGAAAGTCAGCAAAAGACATTGGATATGAGCCCCATCCGTATCGGCATCGGTCATGATGATCACTTTTCCATAAGCACTGTCCTCCGGTGAAAAATCAGCACCGACACCGGCTCCCAATGCATGAATGATCGTATTCAATTCTTCATTCTTTTCAATGCTGGCAATACTGGCCTTTTCCGTATTTAATACTTTTCCACGAAGCGGCAAAATTGCCTGATATTTACTATCTCTTCCCTGCTTGGCACTTCCTCCCGCAGAATCACCCTCGACAAGATATAACTCTTTTTTCGAAGCATCCCTGCTCTGGGCAGCTGCCAGTTTTCCACTTAAGATCTTCTCACTTTTTCCTTTGGACTTTCCCTTACGGGATTCCTCACGTGCCTTGCGGGCAGCCTCTCTGGCCAAGGAAGCACGCTGCATCTTTTTGATCAGCGAAACCGCCAAATCCTTATTTTCCTCTAAAAAATAAGTCAGTTTTTCACTCACGACATTTTCAACAGCGCTCTTGGCTTCCATCGTTCCCAGCTTGCCCTTGGTCTGTCCTTCAAACTGCAGCAAATGCTCCGGAACACCTAAGGACAATACCACTGTCAGGCCTTCACGGACATCACTGCCCTCAAAGTTTTTATCTTTTTCTTTTAATAATCCATTTTTACGGGCATATTCATTAAAGACCTTCGTAAAAGCACTTCGGCAGCCCACTTCATGCGTACCGCCATCTCTTGTACGGACCATATTGACAAATGAAAACATATTTTCCTGATACTCATCTGTATATTGAAATGCACAATCGATCTGAATACCATTATTCATGCTTGAAAAAGAATAAGGCTTATGCAACGTCGCTTTATCTTCATGCAAATATTCAATAAATGCTTCCAATCCGTTTTCAAAATGATAAACCTCTTCTCTTTTATTATCACCACGCTCATCCGTGACGATCATTTTTAATCCCTTTAAAAGAAAAGCGTTTTCTCTGGCACGCTCACAAATCGTCGAATATGAAAAATGCGTCGTTGAAAATATCCGCTTATCCGGAAGAAACGTGACCTTGGATCCTGTCTTATTTGTTTTTCCCAGTTCTTTTAGCTTGCTGACCTTCTTACCGCCATCACTAAAATTCATCTGATATATTTTACCATCTTTATGTACGACTACTTCTACCCATTCACTTAAGGCATTTACGACACTGGCACCGACACCATGCAATCCCCCGCTTGTCTTATAGCCGCCGGCTTCCGAAAATTTACCGCCGGCATGCAGAATCGTAAAGATGACCTGCAGGGTAGACACTCCCTGCGCATGCATTTCTACCGGCATTCCTCTGCCTTCGTCTTCTACGCTGACACTGCCATCTTCATGCAATGTGATCTTAATTGTATTACCATGACCATTCAGCGCCTCATCAATAGAATTATCTACGATTTCCCACACTAAATGGTGAAGTCCCCGCGAGTCTGTACTTCCAATATACATTCCGGGACGCTTACGAACCGCTTCCAGTCCGTCAAGCACCTGTATACTTGATGCATCATAGGCTTTTGGACACATAAAAAAACACCTCTCTAACTTGATTATTATAACATAGATTTCTAAAAATTAGTTTGTCATTTTAATGAAAAATGATACAATAGGAAGGGGAGGTGATATGATGATTTACTTCTTATCTGTCTTATTTGGATATCTATTGGGATCGATTCCCTTTGCACTGGTGATCGGAAAGCTTTTCTATCACACAGATATACGTCAATATGGTTCAGGTAATCTGGGAGGCACCAATGCCGGAAGAGTTTTAGGAAAAAAAGCGGGTATCAGCGTGATCGTTTTAGATGCATTAAAAGCATTTATTCCTGTCGGTATCGTATCTATATATTCACAGGATGCATCCATATGGTGCGGTCTTGCCGTATGTGTCGGTCATTGTTTCCCTATATTTGCTCATTTTAAAGGCGGAAAAGCAGCTGCCAGCATGTTTGGCTTTCTGCTCGCCATCGCTCTTTTTACTACTCATAACTGGTTGTGCTTCGTCCTTCCGCTGGCTGCCTTCTTTATAACTTTATTCCTATCTAAAATGGTATCACTATCCAGCATGATCGCAGCCGTTGCCAGTACGATCTCACTTTTTATCATACAGGCATCGATCCTTGTTTTGATTGCAAGCGCATTGCTGGATATCCTGGTGATCACCCGTCACATACCGAATATCCGGCGAATCATGAATCATACTGAAAGTAAAGTAAAATGGCTTTGAAAGGAGTTTTTATGAAAATAGCAATTGTTTATGCAAGCAATACCAAAAATACTGAAATGATTGCAAAGGCAATCCAGGAAGAGCTTAAAAATGAAGAAATTGTTTACTTTGGTAAGCCTGCTTCTGAAATCAGAGAAGCAGATGTCTATATCATAGGATCATGGACAGATAAAGGAAATGCTTATCATACCATCCTTGACTTCATTCAAACATTAAGAAATAAAAAAATTGCGTATTTCGGAACAGCCGGCTACGGAAAAGATGAAAAATATTATCAAACCTTATTTTCAAGAGTAAAGGAACATATTGATGGTTCCAATCAAATATTAGGATATTTTTTCTGTCAGGGAAAGATGCCATTAAGCGTAAAAGACCGATATGTTCAAATGATGCGAGAACATCCGGATGATGCGAAATTAAAGGTCAGCATCGAAAATTTTGATGAAGCTCTTGAACATCCAAACGATGATGATCTAAAGCATGCGAAAGAATGGATTGCCTCGATCATAAATAAAAATTAAACATGATTTATTGATCCTATATAAAACGGTGAAATTCTATTGAAACACCGTTTTTTTTGTCTGATTTTAATACATATCAGTTTGAAATTTCAGCATCAACATGCAGACAGACATAAATTATCTGAATTATCTCTAAGTATCTATGATAAACTATATTTGCTTTGAAACAATACTGTAAAACAAAAATGATCCTACTCTATCTCTCAATGTTTTCATCAAGAAAAAAACCCTTTAAAAAGGGTTTTATCTTGCTTGTTCCATTGATTTCATGATTTGGCGAATTTGAGCTTCTGATGGTTTTCTTCCCATTTGCAAGAACATTGCCCGAATCATCTTTTCATTGATTGGAGGATGTTCTTTCAGCTGTTTGATGAAATATCTTCTGGTGAAATAGAATCCTAAACCGCCACCAATGACCAAACCAATCAATGTATATAGAATAGATGTCCAAAAATCTCCCATAATACACCTCCGTTGCTTCCTTTATTTTACACAATTTTCTATGACTTTACAAGTCTTTATCCATACCACTTTACCACTCTCATCTTTACAGCACCATATACGATGAACTCTTTTCATATAATCAAACAGGATATTTGCATAAATATCATCTGTTTCAACCTTATATTTGTGAAAAGCAAGCCAATGGTTTTTATAATAGATTTTATTTTCCAATATCTCCAGATATTCTTCTTTATAAAAATGAAGACAATTCGAAATCATTTCATAGCCTATAAAAGAATATAAGAAAACACTCTGTTGTTCTTCACTCATTTCAAAAAGAAGAAACAACGCTTTCTCTTTTCCTAAAAAAATGCCCATAGTGGTTTCACTACAGGCGATACATGTATAACTCATCGAATCACCCATTTCTATTTTAAAAAATAGAAATGAAAGATTTTGTCATGTTTTGCTTATATTTGCTCATACGTAACAATTTTGCCCAATTTTTTCAGCTCATCGCCAATTTTCTCTACCGTACGTATCTTTTTACCTAATGAGATAGGTGAATAATTGATTGAAGCATGGGCAATATTATCAGCCTTTCCCTGAATAAAGTGAATGGCTGAACAGTCGCAAATCAGCATATGGGTAAGAAGAAAGGCTCCATCCCCCTTTTCACCGTCCATAAAATTATTTAAATATTCCCTTGAAGCATTGCATTCTCTTAAATATTCCAATACCTTTTTTAGAGTAATGGCTCCCTCGGTTACCAGATCGATACCATCAATAAAAGCAATAGGCGGAATGTCACCAAGAAAATCTAAGGCATCCGGCATCCGGATTTCTTCATTCAATACACGTGCAACCATCTGTGAAGTACTTCCTCCGCAAACGATCTTCTTTCCGGTCGCCTTCATCAGCTTCATCACTACATCCGTATCATCTTCTTTATTGGCCGGTGGTCCTACAACGACCACACTTTGTCTAGGTGGAAGCATCTTAACGACTGCCACCGTTGAATCATCCCCGGGCATGCCCTGATACAGATCATTGACAGCCAAAAGCAGATTCATGCACGTCTTACGTGCCGTATCATTCGAGCGATGCATCGTTTCAATATGCTGAACGATTTCCTTATGATCCCATCCCAGATTTAAGATGCTGCCGATTCCTGCATGTACGATCCCATCTGAGAAAAAGATGATACGATCATTGGGCTCACAGGTAAAGCTACATGTCTTTACCTTCTTATTCTGCTGATAGATTTCCTCTTTTTCAAGCTTTAATTCCCGACCGTTTCTCAATACGATGGCTTCCGGACCATCATATTCAGCCATGAATACACGGCCGTCATAAAAAACCTGACAGACCGTAAAGGTTGAATAGGCAACCTTACGTTCACTGCATACCGGCAAGGTATTGATGATCGTTTCAATGGCATCGCTTAGCTCTGCTCCCTCATTCAGCATTGTCGCAATAATTTCACTGGTCAGCGTTGCCAATACATTTGCTTTTACACCGCTTCCCAAACCATCACTTAAAACAACGGTACAGCTTTTATCGTTTCGTAAGACCTTGACCTTATCGCCGCATAATTCTTCATTCTTTTTATTTAAAGAAGCATAATAGGTTTCAACATGCACCTTATCCATTCAGATCATCTCCATCGATCGCTTTATTCAGCTTTGTCAGAACAACCTTTGTTTCAGCGGTTGTTTCCCCAAGCAATGATGCAATTTCCTGAACGACACGCATCTGTTTATCGATTACCTTCTGGGTCGATTCAATCGTTTCTTTACGTAACTGCTTCATCTTCTTTTCCTGCTCACGCTGATTGGTAAGATCCATCAGGATCAATACATACGACTGTTCATCACCCAAAGGAAGGACTGCGATGTTGCAGACTTTCTCACCGCCGTGAATTTCTTCTACGATATATGAAACATCCTGACTTTTCTGATGAAGGATATCCATTAGCTGGGCACTTGGCAAAATCGCTTCAATTTCAAATCCTTTGACACTATAATTCTGAATACCTAAAAGTCGTACAGCACTAGGATTGATTTCCTTGATCTTGTTATCAGAATCAAGAACAATGATACCATTCGGTGAATGCTGAATGACAAGATTCGAAACAGACTGTGCATTTTCCAAGGCATATGGCAGACAATGCTTCGGATCGCTCTTGCCTTCCAATACCGCAATGGCTTTAGCACGGCATGTATCATAACCACAGGCACCGCAGTCCAGCCGTTTTGAACGGTCGGCTTTACCCATGCTGCAAAGCACTTCATGAATCTGATATTCAGAAAAAACCGGTTTTTGTACAGACTTATCCATAAACTTTGCTGATGCAAATTCAGCTTTATCTGCCCTTACCTTGGTACCATTTTCATATTCACTGATCCTGCTTTGTGCCAGCCATTCATTATCTTTGTAAGCCAACAAATAAGGTCCGCCTAAGCATCCGCCCTCACAGGCATTCAGCTCAAAGAAATAACCATTTAAATGTCCGTTCTTAATTGATTCAAGGACAGCACGACATCGTTTGATACCTTCAACAGCTAAAGCTTTGTAACCATTAAAATCATTGATCGTTTTAATGATTCCGCCGCTGATCGGATAAATACGGGCAATATTTTCTTCCTCATCACCCTCATAATAGCTTTGATCACTATTATCCAATATCCATTCATCCATATCCGGCATGGCTATGACCGCATCCACGGCATCACTGAAACGTTCATCCATCACCTCATGCTGTTTGGCAATACATGGTGACAGGAAAACGATTTTCGCATTCGGATACTTCTTCCTCAGCATTCTTCCATGTACGATCATGGGAGAAGCAACGGGTGCCAGACAAGATACCAGCTCCGGATATTCTTTTTCTATCATTTCCACAACAGTCGGACAACAGGTTTCTATAATATTGTTCATCTTTTTTTCCTGCATCAATGCCCCATACTGCGCAGAAACGACATAAGCACCCTTCGCCGTTTCCTCAACTGCACTAAACCCCAGCTTATAAAGATCCTGTTTCAACTTTGTATAGTTATCCCAAATGACCTGATAGCTCGGAGCAATCGAAATAACAACTTCCTCTTTTGCAGTCAGCCAGCTTTTCACAAGATCAAGATCACTTTTAATCTCTTTAGCCGATT
This sequence comes from Traorella sp. mt218, assembly GCF_055420025.1. Lineage (NCBI taxonomy): Bacteria > Bacillati > Bacillota > Erysipelotrichia > Erysipelotrichales > Erysipelotrichaceae > Traorella > Traorella sp. mt218. The sequence continues at coordinate 16,798 of NZ_JBVAYM010000026.1, read as the reverse complement.
GCGGACAGCACAAATAACAGTTACCGCAATGAATACATTCTTCTTCTATGATATATGGATGATTATTCTCAAAGCGAATTGATTTGGTCGGACAATTGCGTACACACTTCAGACAACTTTTACAGTTATATTCAACAAGTGTAATTAAAGGCTTCATAGAGAATTTAATTCAATTTCAATTAAATCAATAGCATTGGCAAGTGTGACACCTTCCAAGAGTTTTCCATCAACGCGAACTCCCAGTCCTTTTGCACATTGTCCCATACAGAAAGCACCCTTTAACTGAACCTTATCCTCAAGATGATTTTCTTCAAGATACTTCTTCAACTTTTCCACCAGCTCATTGCTTCCTTTCACAAAACAGCTGCTTCCAACACAGATTTCAATTGTATGCATAACTTTCCCTCCTATCGATACATATTCACCTGACTAAAATCAATCTCTTCAAGAACTTCTTGAATGGTCTTATCTTTAATTGCTGCATTTTCTTTTGCCATAAACTGTTTCACCTTTGCCGGCGACTCGATCGTTGCAGGCCCGCTGACACAGCCTCCTACACACGCCATACCTTCTAATATATCTTCATTAAATCTTCCTAACTTCATCAATAAAAGATTCATCTTACATTCGGCTGCACCATCTGCATATTTGCTTGTTACCGCTTCTAGATTATGTTCCTTAAGCGATTCCGCAACAGCCTTGCTGACACCACCGCCAACAGCAAAATTCTTACCATGAATACTTGCGATATTTCGATTGCTTGGCTGCAGATCTTCAACCGAGATCTCTTTCGCGATGATCATAGCGGCAATTTCTTCAAACGTTAAGACATAATCTACCACTGACCAGTCATTCAAAGCCTCATTCTTTTTCGCTACACAAGGACCGATAAAAGCAATCTTGCAATCCTGCTTGCTTTTCACTTGGCGAGCAATTGCCTCCATCGGCGATACTACCTTGCTGACATTTTTCTCATACACTGTTGGGAAATGAATGCGAGCCATATTGACAAAAGCCGGGCAGCAGGAAGTTGTCATTTTAATACCTTCTGCTTTATGCTTTAACAGCTCCTGTGCTTCAAAATCTGCGACCGCATCAGCACCCACTGCAGCTTCATAAACATCAGAAAAGCCTACTTCTAAAATAGCTGACAAGATCTGTGGCAAGGTTGCCTGACCCATCTGTCCTTGAATCGATGGTGCTACGATAGCAACAACCTTTTTACCGTTACGAAGATCATCAGTCACCTGTGTCATAAATGAAATATCCTCAATGGCACCAAAAGGGCATCCTGCCTGACATGCACCACAGCTGATACAGCTGTCTTCATTGATCACACATAAATCATTCTCATCCATCGAAATAGCATTCACCGGACATGAACGTACACACGGACGCTCACTTTGGATGATTGCATTAAACGGACAAGCTTTGACACAAGCACCACACGATTTACACTTATCATAATCAATATAAGCTTTATCACTGCCCATTCTCATTGCATCAAACTTACAAGATGCCTGACAGCTTTTCGCCATACACTTACGACAATTATCCGTCACCATAATTTTATGAATGCTGCAGCCATCACAAGCTGCCTCTAAGACATGCACGATCTGCTTAGGAGAATAGTTATCTTTTCTTATCGTATTTGGCTTTTTTCCTAATGCCAAACGTGTTCTCTCTCTTATAATTTCTCTTTCCTTATACACACAGCATCTAAAATCTGCATGATTTGTAGGAATCAAAAGAGTTGCAATTTCATCAACCGTATCTTCATTGATCTTTCCTTCAAATGAACGTCTTGCAACTTCTCGTAAGACGTCAAATTTAAATTGACGTGCTTCATGTGTAAATAAACTCATATTCCTTTTTCCTCTCTTTAAATCATGATAATTATATCACAATTCATCCCCTTATAAATATCAACTTTTAAAATTGTAAAGAAAAAGATGAGCCCTGCTCATCTCTTTCGATTCTTTATCGCTTCTACAAATTTATTATTTGCTTAAGCTTCTCTTTTTAGCTAATACAAGCAATATCATAGCGCTTAAAATCAGCATCATGCCATAGCAGAACATCAAGCTCATACCATTGGTATTAGGAGTTTCAGTCGGTTTTTCGGGTTCAACCGGATTACTTGGTTTTTCTGGCTGAACTGGTGTTTCCTCAACATCCTTATATGTCAGTGCGTATGTTGAGAACTTATCTGTTTCAAATTCCAAAATTCCATCTTTTTCAACTGTTTTAAGCTCTTCAGCTTTTCCTTCGTGAACACGAACTACCGTAAATACTCTGCCTTCTTTTTTCAATTCTTCTGGAATAGCTATTTTAAAAGTTAATGGACGATTTGTTTCAGTGATATTTCCCAAAACATCCCCATCACTTTTCACAAAAATGCTTAAATCGAAATATTGGGCAACCTTTAAATCATTTTTACTTACAAAAGCTTCAACTTTTTCAACATCACTCTTTACATCAGCAGAAATATTTTCTAGATCCAAATTTTCAGTAGCAATTTCTACTACAACATCTTTTCCTTCTTCAATCTTTCCATCTATTACATTTTGAAGATCTTCTGAAATGCTTTCTGATAAAATGCTTTCTGTATTATTATCAACTTCAACGCCAACCGTTACCTCTTCAACCGGTGTTGATGATGAGATATCTGAACCTTCAACATTATAAATTCCTGTCGGAACAGTAACAGTACACGAAGCACTCAGTCCATTCGAAGTTGTTGCAGTAATGACAGCACTGCCAGAACTCAAAGCCACAATCGTTCCATTATTATCTACAGATACAATATTTGGATTATTAGAAGTCCATGTAACATCTTTAAATGTTGTGTTTGCAGGAAAAATTGTTGCTGTCAAAGTATCACTATTTCCAGACTGTAATACTACATCTGTCTTATTCAGAGTAATAGAAGTCGCTTTTACCTCTAATCCATTCACGAAAACCGGAGCAATCGTGTTGCCATCCTTCGCAAAGAAAATCTGGCCACCATAGATTACATTAGCTGTATCATCAACCCACTGCCATGAATCACTTAATGTGACATCTTTCAAGTTGTTACCGGCATCAGTTTCAATTGATAACTCAGGAGCAGCAAAACTTTCATTTACAGGTCCACTTACAATATTTAGAAGAGATCCATCTTTACCATATACATATACCTTTACATTTGATGTACGCGCTGTATTTGAATGGGTTGCTCCCTGATCAAAACTGTTAAATGTATATACATAATTTTCTGGTTCTTCTGTCAAAGCATAATATGTATTTCCATTTACAGTAATCGTTCTTAATGAGCCATCTACACCAGTGGAGCCGTATTCACCTTCTGTACCATCATAAAACTGAACTTTTCCAAGACTTGAATAATAAGTATCTATGCCTTCACTAACATTGATTCTTTCACTTACGGCATGTCTATATGTTCCATTCGGCACACCATTAGTAAATACATTACTATAAAGTTCAGAAACAACAAGGAAAGATCCTATTTCGCTATTAGTATCTTTAACTTCAATTCTAAGATTTCCATTGTCATTCACTGCAAAAACATACCCATTCAGTTCCTCTGCTTTTCTCATTGAATCATAGCCTGTTGTCTTATTTTCCAGTTCTGATTCCAATTCTGACAACAATGTTTCATTGTAGCTAACTCCACATAATAAATGAGGAATAGAACTAATACCTAGAATATCAGCGTCCAAAACAAGATTACTTACTTCCAAAGCGGACGTTTTTTCAACTCCCAAAACCCCTGCAATATGTTGTAAACCATAAGCAGAAGTAGCACTCATAGAACCATTTCCAAACAAAACACCAATATGTTCACCAACATAAGTACCTTTCACAGTACAGTCTATGAAACTATAGTCACTATTAATATATGGTTCATAACCTATAAATAACCCTTGATAAGTCGGACTAGACATATCAATATCGATTGTTACCCTTTTCATTGTAGTGCTTCCAGTAGCATATACCAATAATGGTGATTCATTATTGTTACCACTACCATATTTAATCTCACCGGTAATATCAATATCTGTATATTTATGATCATTTTCTGGTCTTTGATTCCATACCAACGTTACCGGCGAAGCCACATTCCATGTGAAATTCTTTAATTCACCTTCATAGTACATATAAATCAGAGCTGTACCTGATTTTGCGTTCATGATCGTATATCCATTACCATCCAACTCTCCTTTGAAATTAGGAATATAAGCCGGAATTTCAGCTTGCTGGATAGGATCAATAGTCGACAAATCGATATTAGCAGCTAACTCTGCATAAATATAATCTGTAGACTGATTTAATTTGGTCAGATCTTCAGCAGTTTCAATAATATAAGGATTTTCTGCTGTCCCTTCACCTGATAAAGCTTTTACATCATTTGCACGAATGCCTATCAATGAAAAACATAGTGCAAAAGACATAATAATCTGAAAAGCCTTTTTCATATTTCCCTCCTCGCGTATATTACGCATTACGACTCAAAATATAGACATTATCATTCACCCCAAACACAAGGAATCAATTTGTTTCATGCCTATATCTCTATCTATTTTAATTATATTCTTGCTGATTTAAAAAGTCTAGTTTATTTTTTACTTTACAATTACTTAATTTACTAATATATTTCAAAAAAGACAGCATCAGCTGTCTTAAATTTCATTCCTTGATCTGTTTCCATTGCATGATCAGTTTATCCAGTGTATAAGCCGCATTCGCAGGGCTTGTTGATGGAAGAGGAATACAGGGCATCTTTGTTTTATCTAAAATATATTTGTCATAATACTGCTGAGCTTTCCTCCCATTCACAAAGACCTTTTCAATGGCAGATTCATCAATGATCCTTTTTATATCATTCAGCTTGATATTTTTTATCGAAGAATCACTGGAGCCTTCAATCTCACAACTTTCAATCACATCCCATAAAGCAATATGATTTTCATGAAGAAACTTCTTTTTAGATTCAATATCCGTGAAATGAACATCATAAAGATTTTCCAATACTTTCCAGAAACGATTTTGCGGATGTCCATAGAAAAAATGATTTTCTCTTGATTTAACAGAAGGAAAAGATCCTAATATAAGAATTTTAGAATCTTGATCATAGACAGGCTCTATTTCATGATACACACGATTCATATGCAAAAAGTGACTTACTTCGTCACTTCTTTTGCACTGGCCAAAAGACCTGCCAGATTTTGAATTTCACTTGGAATGATCAATTTTGTTGCCTGTCCGTCAGCTACCTTCTGTAAAGCCTCCAGAGTTTTCAGCTTCAATACATTATCTGAGATATCCGCCTGACTTAAAACTGTCAGTGAATCTGCATAAGCCTTCTGTACCAAAGCAATGGCTTCTGCTTCACCTTGCGCTTCACGAATCTTCTGCTCCTTGACCGCATCTGCACGCAGGATGGCTGATTCCTTTTCGCCCTCGGCAATCAGGATCTCACTGCGCTTACGTCCTTCTGCCTGTAAAATGGCTTCACGTCTTTCACGCTCTGCCTTCATCTGCTTTTCCATCGCATCCTGAATTTCACGCGGCGGTAAGATATTCTTTAATTCCACACGATTTACTTTAATGCCCCATTTATCAGTTGCTTCATCAAGGATGGCTCTCATCTGTGTATTGATCAGATCACGTGATGTCAGCGTTCCATCCAGATCAAGATCACCAATGATATTACGTAAGGTAGTAGCCGTCAGATTTTCAACAGCCATCATCGGATTTGTTACACCATATGTATAGAGCTTCGAATCCGTAACCTGAAAATAAACAACCGTATCGATCTGCATCGTAACATTATCCTTTGTGATAACCGCCTGCGGATCAAAATCAACGACATGCTCCTTTAAAGAAATATTCATTGCCACACGGTCAATAAACGGTACTAAAAAATGAACACCGGTTCCCCATGTCTTATAATAAGCACCTAACCTTTCAATGACAACGCTCTTGCTCTGATTCACGATTCTTACGTGACATGCTACAAATATGATCGCAAAAACTAAGATCGCAATTACAAATACCCATGTTCCAATTTTCATATAACCTATCTCCTACGCCTTTCTTACTAGACATTTTACTCCTTCAATTCTTTCCACGATGACCTTTTCACCTTTATGATAAGCATTGCCATCCAGACTTTTAGCTGCCCAGTCCATATCATTGACCAATACTCGTCCTTCCAGTGAATTTTCATCAAAATCTTTGGTTACAAGCGCCATCTGTCCGACATTCAGATCTGTATTCGTCGGTACTGCTTCTCCCTTGACCAGTCGTTTGACCATCGGTCGAAAAGCAATCAGCGTCAGCAGTGAAAGAATCACAAATACGATTCCCTGCGTTTCTTCATCAGCTCCGAAAAGCGAACAAATCAAAGCACCGATGCTTCCGCTCAAAAACCAGATTGAAACGAATTGTTGAGTAAAGGCTTCAAGTAGTGTGAATAATACACATGCAACTATCCAAAATAATAATGCCTGATCCATCTACCTCGCCTCCTGTTATTATTATAGCGAATTATGGCTGCATTAAAACACTTATGACAAATTTGTAATTGAATACTTCCTATCCTGCCATATTTCAGTTATACTATTAAAGCGAGGTAGATTTATGCAACATATATTTATTATTAATCCAAAAGCCGGAAAAAGCGATGCCACAAAAATGATTTCCAAAACAGTACATCAACTGTTCATGGATAAAGAAATCGAAGGAACTTACCGTATCGAAAGGACGCTTTCACCGGAAGATACCCAAAGAATTGCACGAAAATATGCACAAAGCGGAGAAAATGTAATTCTTTATGCCTGCGGAGGAGATGGTACGCTCAACGATGTGTTAAATGGCTGTATGGGCTATGACAATGTAGTATTAGCACATCTGCCGATCGGTACCGGGAATGATTTTATTAAATTTTTTGGTCCAAACGCTAAAAAAGACTTCATGCATCTGAAAAAACTGATGAATGGGCAGATATGTGCTGTTGATGTCATAAAAGTAAATGATCATTATTCGATCAATATTGCCAATATCGGACTTGATGCCATGATCGCCTTTAACGCCAATAAATTCAAACGTATTCCTTTTGTGAAAGGAAAAGGAGCTTATCAGATATCTCTTGCCTACTCTTTTTTTACTTCCCTCCGTCATCATATGCGCATCATCGTTGACGGAATAGAAGAAAAAGAAAGCTGTTTTTCTTTTGTCGTATGTGCCAATGCTTCTTATTACGGAGGAAGCTACTGTGCGGCTCCCTATGCGAATATTCAAGACGGTTATATGGAAGTTGTCCTGATTCCAAAAGTATCACGTTTAAAGATTTTACAACTCATGAAGATCTATGAACAAGGCAAGCATTTAGATGGTACACATAATGATATCGTCCATTATTATAAAGCAAAAAAAGTAGAGATATATGCGGAAAAGCCTTTAGCCGTCTGTCTTGAAGGAGAAGAAGTGGTGTTGCATAATCCAATCATCGAAATTGCCGATAAAAAAATAAAAATGCTGATTCCGGATAAATATGTATCAAACGGACAAATCATTCAAAATGACTGAAAAAAAGATGAAGATCTGCTTATGATCTCCATCTTAATTATATAAACCATTGAGCCATTGTATCATTTCACGGCTAATGATCTTTAAATAATCATAGCCATGACTCAATACATTGAAAATATGATCACATTCATCCATATAAATAACTCTTGAATAAGGATGATTGCTGGCATCCACGCTCATCCGTGAACAATCAGGATCTACGATTGAATCATTAAGGCCGTGAAAGGCAAGCGTCGGAAGATGCTTTTGGGAATAAATATCTAAAACATCTGTATTCAGCACATCCTCAAACCACTCTAAAGAAAGGCGGACAGGTGATCTAAATCCCGGATCATACCAGACAAAGCCATTCATTTTCGCCTGTTCATAATCCTTTTTTGTAAAAAGAATCCGCATATCGACTGCCGGAGCCAATACTACTGTTGAACTGATATTCTCATCTGCGCTTAAAAAAGCAATGGCTGCTCCCTGACTCCAACCTAAAAGACAGATTTTATCGTAGCCAAGTTTTTTCGCATATTCAATGACTTCCTGTGTGTCACTGACGGCACTTTTATAAGAATAATGGATATAATCCACCTTACTGCTGCCGCTGCCGATAAAATCAAAGCGAATCGAAGCATAGCCGGCATCTGCAAGCTGACTGCTTAAGTAAACATAAGCATTCCCTACTTCATTCATATCTGAACATGTGCCATGAAGTAAAATGACACAGATATTTTTATCCGACTGAAAAGGCTTGGTTACGATCATATGGATATCATAACCGTTGTGACTATGTAAGATCTCTTTAAAACAAACAGCGCTCACGAAATCGCCTCTTCTAATACCGCCTGGATGCTTTCCTTTGTTGGAACACCTTCATGGATTTTCTGATTGTTGACAAAAAAGGTAGGCACATACCAATAATCATAGCCTTGTGTCTTTTCTTCTTCCTTGACCTCATCAATGACTTCGATCTCAATATTACGATAAAGCATATTTTCTTCTTTGAGCTCGTCAATATATTCAAATGCCTTGCGGCAGTGTGGACAGTGCTCCAGCACCATCATCTTCACATGTTTCATGATCATCACCCAGCTATAGTATATATCAATTTGCTCTTTAAATAAAATAAAATGCAAGGATATAAAATGTAATTTGTATCGAATATAAAAAAAGATTGGATTTTCCTTTATCAAAAAGGCTTGATCCAATCTTTTTCTTATTTTATCTTACTTCTTTTCTGGCTTTTTTACCAAGAAGGATAGCTAAACCGGCTACAGACATTAACATAAGCATCATGCTTGCATATAATGTTCCATTGTCACCTGTATTCGGAGTATCTGTCGTAACAGAACCACTCTCTTCCTTATCTGTGCCAGGTGTCGTCGGTGTGCCAGGTGTCGTCGGTGTGCCAGGTGTCGTCGGTGTGCTAGGTGTTTCAGGAACGTCCGGTGTTTCACTAGAAACAGCACTCCATTTGGCGCTCAAAGTTACATCATCTGCATACTGATAAACAGTTTCTGATGTTACTTCATTGCCATCTTCATCATACCAGCCTTCAAACGTATAGCCTTCACGCTCTGGCGTCGGTAATGTTCCTACGGCTGCATCATAAACAACCGTTAATTCAACAGGATCCTCACCATTTCCTGCATCTAAAGTCAGCGTATATTCATTGGCTGCCCATCTGGCTGTCAGAGTTACATCCTCTGTATATTGATAAACGGTTTCTGATGTTACTTCATTACCATCTTCATCATACCAGCCTTCAAACGTATAACCTTCACGAAGTGGTGTTGGCAGTTTTCCTACGGCTGCATCATATGTTACATCTACATCTACTGATTTTTCACCATTTGCCGGATCCAATGTCAAAGTATATTCATTAGCACTCCAAACAGCCGTATAAGTTGCGTTATCCGTTACCGTCGAAGCAACTTCAGGCGTCCATCCTGCAAACGTATATCCTGTACGTGATGGTGTTCCATCAAAAGCAGGCGTCGCATATCCTTCAGGAACATTATATACCTGATCTTCAAATAGAACCTCATCTTCTACACCATCTGTATAAGTTACCGCAAGAGTTGGTCCGGAAGCAGCTTTTAAAGCAACCATATTACCACGTGCATCAGCACCTGAGTAATCAGCATAGCTTTCAAATGCTGTCATATAATCATCAGAATAACGTGCTGTCGTATTAGCTTCACTTGTAAATGCTCCATTATAACCATCTACAAACCAGCCATAAACCTCTTTTGCTCCCATAGAAGCAGCGTTCACCAAGCTCATTGAAGGAGAAGCTGTTCTATTTGAAGATTTAGCATTAGAACCAAATAAAATATCATCGCCATAACGAGAAGCCGTATTGCCATAAACCTGACCACCGATAACAGTTAATACTGGACTTGTTCCATATACACAAAGTCCACCGCCTCGACCTGTCCATTTACTGCCATCTGCACTGATTGCATGGTTTCCGGTAATCACACCACCATTCACTGTCACATCAGTTGCGTAAATAGCTCCACCTGATGATGCTGTGTTTCCTGTGAAAGTTCCACCGTTAACAACCACTTTTAAGCCATAAACAGCTCCACCTGAACCCGTAGCACTATTTTCTGTAAATGTTCCGCCATTGATCGTCAGCGTATCGCCACTCTTACCGTTAAAGTAAATACCGCCACCTGATGATGCAACACCACCACGAACAGTTCCCGTCTTTTCGGTACTGCTGTCATTAATTGTTACATTCATATGATAGCTGGTACCACCGGTGCCACTTACATTAAACGCCATAACCGAATCACCAGCACCATGAATCGTATGACCGGCAAGATCAATCGTTAAATTGAAGTTATTAGATGTACCTAATTTTTTTTACCCATGTTACATCCACCGACTCTGTTGTATCAGCAACTAAAGTAACGGTCTGGTTTTCATGATCGACATCTATCATAATGTCCTTGGCAGCATCCAATGCTTCTTGTAACGTATCATAATATTCGCCACTACTTTCGACTTTTGCCACTGCACCTTCCGGTACATCACTATCTGCCGCAAATACATTCACAGGTGCCAAAGCTACAGCCATAAAAAATGCAGCTGCCAGCGTAACCCCTTTTTTAAGAACGCTCTTAAAAAAATCCATGTCTATCTACTCTCCTTTCTAAACATACTTACTAAAAATGCATACTGATCAGATTCTTTCTACTATTTTTTTCACCTCCCCAATCTCAAAACACGAATGATAAAGCAGACATTTTATTTCATTGGTTTTATAATAAATAAAACACAATAATATGGATTTTATGAATTATTTGACGTTTTTTCATAAAATCTCATATTGTCTACATTTTGAGATGTAATTTTACATTTTTTGGGATAGCATTTTACATTTTTATTACACCATTACATTTTCTTTCCTAATTTTTCATTATTTTCTATCTTTTCATTCGTTATTTTAAATCATTGCTATCTTTACACAATCTTAATACAAATCACGATGTCCTAACACTTTCTTAAAATAAAGGGCACTATAATAACAGTGTGCAAAGGAGTGACAATATGAGTGAACTGGCACATAAAAAAAGATATCTGACTTCATTTCAGATCATTATTCTTGGATTCGCAGCTGTTGTGTTGCTGGGAGCATTGCTTCTCATGCTTCCGATATCCACCCAAAGCGGTGTCATAACACCCTTCAATGAAGCGCTATTTACTTCTACCTCTGCTGTTTGCGTAACCGGACTTGTCGTCCAGGATACCGGCAGCTACTGGTCGACCTTTGGGCAAGGAGTGATTATCGCACTGATTCAGATCGGTGGTTTGGGAGTCGTAACTATCGCTTTAGCCTTTACCCTTCTTTCCGGTAAAAAAATATCTCTGAAACAGCGCAGTCTGATGCAGGAGGCCATTGCTGCTCCAAAAGTAGGAGGTATCGTCCGGCTGACTGGTTTTATTTTAAAAGCTACTTTAATTATAGAATTATTAGGGGCTTTGATCATGATGCCGGCTTTTTGCCAGGATTATGGATTAAAGGGAATCTGGATGGCCTTCTTCCATTCGATATCAGCTTTCTGCAACGCCGGCTTTGATATTTTAGGAAGAGCCGGATCGCTTTATCCGTCACTGACAAATTATGTGGGAAGTCCTTCCATCAATATCGCGATCATGCTTTTGATTGTAGTTGGCGGTTTAGGTTTTCTTACATGGGAAGATATCGCTGTGAATAAATTCCACATTAAGCGATATCGCATGCAAAGCAAGGTAATCCTTCTTACGACAGCTTTGCTGATTCTATTGCCGGCCCTGTTCTTTTATTTTAATGAATTTATGGATCTGCCGGTCAAAGAACGTATTCTGAGCTCTTTCTTTCAATCGGTAACACCTCGAACCGCAGGCTTTAATACGGTGAATCTGGCGGCTATGAGCACAGCTGCACAAGGAATCATGATCGTGCTCATGCTGATTGGCGGTTCACCCGGTTCAACTGCCGGTGGTATGAAAACCACGACTTTTGCGGTCATGCTGGCCAATGCATTTGCCATCTTCAGAAAAAAAGAAGATGCCCATTTCTTTGGACGACGCATTGACGGCAGCATCGTAAAAAATGCCGCTACGATCTTCATGATGTATATCACATTGTTTTTTATCGGTGCCTTGATCATCAGCGTCGTTGAAGGTCTTCCTTTAGGAACATGCTTATATGAAACAGCTTCTGCCATTGGTACGGTAGGCTTGACATTGGGCATTACTCCCGAGCTTGGCGTTTTATCTCAAAGCATTTTGATTGCTCTCATGTTTATAGGCAGAGTGGGTGGTTTGACATTGATCTATGCGGCACTTTCTACTACAAATAAAAACCTTTCTAAATTGCCGCAAGGTAAGATAACAGTAGGTTAAAACCGCTGGAACATCTTAGCTGTGAGATCCAAACCATAAAAATGATCTTAAACATGGAGGATCATCCAAAACATTTGCTTTGAAAAGATTTATTAACAAAGTATCCTGGTTACAGTACAGCTTTAACATATAAAACAATTTTATATTATCAGACATCGTAAAAAAGATAACATAAAATTTCTGTTTTAATGTTAACTCAGGATACAGCATCTTGACAGCAGATGAAAATAACTGTCGAAATATTATACGAGGAGAAAATGATATGAAATCTATTTTATTAATCGGTCTTGGAAGATTTGGAAGACATATTGCAACAAAATTAAATGAATTAGGCCATGAGGTAATGGCAGTTGATCACAATGAAGAAAGAATCAATGATATTCTTCCTTTTGTTACCAGTGCAGAAATCGGTGACAGTACCAATGAAGACTTTTTGAGATCATTAGGTATCGGTAATTATGATGTATGTATCGTTGCCATTGCCAATGATTTTCAAAGCTCATTAGAAACAACTTCTCTTTTAAAAGAAATGGGCGCTAAAATGGTCGTATCCCGTGCTGAACGTGATGTACAGGCAAAATTCTTGTTACGAAACGGTGCAGATGAAGTCGTTTATCCTGAAAAGCAGGTAGCAAAATGGGCGGCCATCCGATACAGTTCCGATCATCTTCTTAATTATGTTGAATTGGATGATACCCATTCGATCTTTGAAGTAACACCGCCTCAGTCATGGATCGGTAAAAGCGTAGGTCAGATTGATATCCGTAAACGATATAATATCAATATCATGGCTGTAAAAGAAAATGGTAAGATGAATATGAATGTGACTCCGGATACTGTCCTGACACAGAATGTCACAATGCTGGTGCTGGGTGAATATAAAGCATTGCAGAAGTGTTTCCATATTTAAAATCAATACCTTTCAAGGTGGTGAGCAGATATGAAGGAAGCCTTATTGATTTTAACGATGGCAGCAATCTTTCTTTTCTTATATTTTGTAATAAGAAAGCTGGATATATTTTTAAATGAAAATCATTCATCCATCCAAAAAGAATCTGAAAAAAAGGAACCTTCTTTTGTGATGCTTACGGATGAGCTTTCTGATGAAGAGATTACTTCTGAAGTACGCCGCTTCCGATTAAAGCACCAGAACGCAAAAATCGTTCTTTATGACAACCATGATGACATGATTTCTGCTATGAACAACAGAAAAATGTCAGCGAATCGTAAATATAAAACAAACAGGCAGGCATAAGTCTGCCTGTTTGCAGTAAACCTTACCGGTTTTCATTATGGAATAGTAGATTATTTTATGAATCTGTGATATATAATTAGTTTGTATGTGAGGTGGAAGCAATGAACAGTCAGCCAATATATCATGAAAATAAAGAAGCGGAACATATTCTTGTATGTCTTTCATCTTCACCTTCCAATGCGAAGATCATACGTACAGCCGCTAAGATGGCAAAGGCCTTTCAAGGCTCTTTTACGGCTCTTTATGTGCATACATCATATGCCGACAAGATGTCCGAAACAGATAAAAAAAGGCTTCAGGGTCATCTTCAGCTGGCACAGAAACTAAAAGCCCATATCGCAACGGTATATGGAGAAGATATTTCTTACCAGATCAGCGAGTTTGCGAAAATTTCCGGTGTCACAAAGATCGTGATCGGCCGCAGCAACGTTATGCGCCGTCATTTCTGGAGCAAACCTTCTTTAAGCGAAAAACTGACAGAAATGCTTCCGAATCTGGATATCTATATCATACCCGATTCAGCGACGGATACTCGCTACAAGGTCAAAAAGACCTTTGCTCATCCGCTGATTCCCAATTGGCAGGACCTTGGAATCACCTTTCTTATCTTAAGCATTGCCACATTGATCGGTTCTTTATTTTTACGCTTTGGATTTACTGAATCGAATACGATCCCTGTCTATATACTTGGTATCCTGCTGATTTCTTTATTTACCAGAGGATATATTTGCAGCGTCATCAGCTCAATACTTGCTGTAATGCTGTTTAACTTTTTCCTCATTGACCCTAAGCTTACCTTCCATGCCTATGATTCAGGTTATCCTGTCACATTCATCGTCATGCTGGCCTCCTCCATCATTACCGGAACATTGGCGGCCAAGCTAAAGGATCATGCAAAGATGTCTGCCCAGACTGCGTTTCGGACAAAAGTCTTATTTGATACCAGCCAGCTGCTTCAAAAGGCAAAAGATGAGCATGATATCATTAATATCACAGCCAGCCAGCTCATGAAACTGCTGGATCGTGATATCGTTGCCTATCCGCAAGTCAATGATAAGCTTGCAAAGGGATATCTGTTCTGTGTGATGCCGGAAGCCTCCTCAGAAGCGTTGTTTTCAAGCCAAGAAAGAAAAGCTGCGGAATGGGTCTTCACGAATAAAAAAAGGGCCGGTGCCACGACATCAATCTACGGCGATGCAAAATGTCTTTATTTAGCGATCCGTATCAATCACAAGGTATATGGGGTCATCGGTATTCATATTACAGATGAGCCTCTTGATTCATTTGAAAACAATCTGCTGCTTTCAATCCTTGATGAATGTGCGCTTGCCCTTGATAACAGCCAGATTGCCAAAGAAAAAGAAAGGACAGCGGTACTTGCGAAAAACGAACAGCTGCGTGCGAATCTCTTACGTACGATTTCCCATGATCTGCGGACCCCGCTGACTTCGATCTCCGGTAATGCCAGCAATCTTTTATCTAACTATGATCAATTAGATGATGAAACAAGAAAACAGATCTTTAATGATATCTATGATGATTCTCAATGGCTTATCAGTCTTGTGGAAAATTTATTGTCCGTTACCCGTATTGAAGAAGGACGAATGAATTTCAATATGTCCATACAGCTTGTGGATGAGGTGATTGATGAAGCCTTAAAGCATCTGAATCGCAAAAGCATCGAACATGATATCTGTGTTGAATATAAAGATGAACTTTTATTAGCAAAAATGGATGCAAAGCTTATCATGCAGGTCGTGATCAATATTGTCGATAATGCCATCAAATATACACCAAAGGGTTCAAAAATCAAAATCACTGCCGAAAAAAAGAATCAGTGGATATACATCAGCATTGCAGATAACGGCAATGGTATTGATGATCATTTAAAAGGACGTGTATTCGAAATGTTCTTTACCGGAAATAACAAGATTGCCGACAGCTTGCGCAGCCTTGGTCTTGGTCTTCCTTTATGCAAATCTATCATCAATGCTCATGGCGGAGAAATCACACTGACAGACAATCAACCGCAGGGCTGTATTTTCACATTTACATTACCATTAAGCGAGGTGACCTTCAATGAATAAAACTCTGATACTCGTCGTAGAAGATGATGCTCCTATACGAAATCTGATTACGACAACACTAAAAACACATGATTATAAATATATCATAGCTAACGATGGAGAAAATGCGATCATGGAAGCTTCTTCACATAATCCCGATATCGTTCTCCTTGATTTGGGATTACCGGATATAGATGGGGTGGAAGTTATCAAACGTATCCGCAGTTGGTCAAATATGCCCATCATCGTTATCAGTGCCCGAAGCGAGGACAGCGATAAGATCGAAGCACTCGATGCAGGAGCAGATGACTACCTCACAAAACCGTTCTCAGTAGAAGAACTTCTGGCAAGACTACGAGTTACACAGCGTCGTTTAGCCATCATCAACGCTTCTTCAACAGCGAATGAAGCCATCTTTACCAATGGTCACCTTAAGATTGATTTTGCGGCAGGATGCGCCTACCTTGATGATGAAGAACTGCATCTGACACCTATTGAATACAAGCTTTTATGTCTGATGGCAAAAAATATAGGCAAGGTGCTGACACACACATATATCACACAGAAGATATGGGGCAGCAGCTGGGAAAATGATGTGACCTCTTTACGTGTCTTTATGGCTACTTTAAGAAAAAAACTCGAGTCAAAACCGGATTCACCCCAATATATACAAACGCATATCGGCGTTGGTTACCGGATGATGAAGGTCGAATAAAAGCGATGTTTTGAGCATCGCTTTTTTTCAGATCTTATTTAATTTGCTGGTGTTGCCGGCTGATTTCTTTCATTAACGATATCATCCCATGTAGCCTTGCCAATAGCTCCATCAATCGGTAGTCCTTTAAGATACTGATACTGCTGAACGGCCATACGTGTTGCATTGCCATATTCGCCATCTACCTTCACACTTTTTAAACAAGGATTCTTAGCAGCAAATTCATTCAGATATTCCTGCATCTTAAATACAGCTATACCATAATCACCTAAATATAAA
>NZ_JBVAYM010000025.1:0-32012 GCF_055420025.1 Traorella sp. mt218 | reverse complement strand
AAAATTCATGAAAAAAAATAAATATCTTGAAATATTTTATTTAAAATAAATGTGGATAAACAATAAAAATCATTTTGTGGTACAATCTAGTTGTTTGATGATAGGAGAAAATATGGAACTTTTAGAATTGATGAAAGAAAGACATTCTGTTCGTTCTTATACGGATAAAAAAATCGAAGGGAAGATAAAAGAAGATTTAGAAGCTTTTATCCAACAGTGCAATCATGAAAGCGGCTTGCATATGCAGCTCATTCTTGATGAACCTGAGTGTTTTGATACGATGTTGGCTCATTATGGAAAACTCAACAATGTCAATAACTATATTGCACTTGTTGGCAAGAAGGGGGCCGATCTTGAAGAAAAATGTGGTTATTACGGTGAAAAGATCGTACTTCATGCTCAAAGCTTAGGATTGAATACATGCTGGGTGGCTCTTACTTACAGTAAATCAAAGGCTGTTTTTCAAGTAAATGAAGGTGAAAAGTTATGTCTGGTGATTGCGATCGGTTATGGCACTGCTTCTGGAAAACCACACAAAAGTAAATCCATCAATGATGTCGTACAAGTGAAGGGGGTCATGCCGGATTGGTTTAAAAAGGGTGTGGAAGCGGCTCTTTTGGCGCCTACGGCGATGAATCAGCAGAAATTTACTTTCTATTTAGATGGCAATGAAGTTCATGTAAAGGCAGGTCTGGGTTTTTATTCAAAAATTGATTTAGGGATCGTGAAATATCATTTTGAAACAATTGCGCATCAAGAGAATTTTATTTGGAAATAAAGGCTTTATATAAGTCTTTTTTAGTTAGTGTCATCAAAAATATGATATAATGGAAAAATATTAAGAGAGGTAATGATATGTTAGAGTACAAGAAAGTTGATCTGCATCTTCATTTTGATGGTTCTCTTCCTATTGAATGGGCATGGGAAACCGCTCAAAAAGAGCTTGGGCTGACAGATAAGGAAGCTTTTATCAAAAGCATGCAGGTAGATGAAGATACGCATTCGCTTTATGATTATTTGGCGCGTTTTGATATGCCTTTGAAGCTGCTTCAAAGTGAAGATAATCTTTATGAAGCAATGAAGGCCTTGATACTTGAACTGGATCAGCAGGGGCTTTTATATGCGGAAATACGCTTTGCACCGCAGCAGCATATCAAACAAGGATTAAGTCAGAAGCAGGTAGTGGATATTTTATGTCAGGCAAGAGAGGATGCCTTGAGGGAATGTACACAGCTTCATGTGAATTTTATCTTATGCATGATGATCCTGGGGGAAGAAAAGCTGACGCATGAGCTGAATGAAGAAACGCTGTATCTTGCGAAAGAATATCAAAACAGAGGCGTTGTTGCGGTTGATCTTGCAGGTGCAGAGGGTATGGCACCGATGGAAGATTTCAGGGAGCTGTTTATGAAAGCCAAAGAGCTTGGCCTGGTTTATACGATCCATGCAGGAGAAAGTTATGGCCCGATGAATATAGAAAAGGCCCTCTCATTTGGTGCCTTACGTATCGGTCATGGTACAAGTGCCATTCAGGATGAGAAGGTCATGGAGCTTTTAAAGGAAAAAAGGGTTCCGCTGGAGGTTTGCATAACCAGTAATGTCCACAGTGAAGCGGTCAATGATTATGAAGTACATCCTATCAAATCTTATCTGGATCGGGGTATTTTAATCTGTGTCTGTACGGATAATATGACTATTTCTGATACAAATCTCGACAAGGAATATGACATTCTTCTTCAAAAGCTCGGCTTTACGATGGAAGATCTGATTGCTTGCAACCAGAGAGCCCTTGAATCTTCATTTGCAAGTGAAGAAGAGAAGCAAAAGCTTTTGACAGCATTTCGGAGCGGATCATGGAAATGAGGACGCTGGAATATTTTCTCATGGTCGCCCGTGAAGAAAATATTACCCATGCGGCAGAAATGCTGCATATGACCCAGCCCACCCTTTCCAGGGCGATGATGCAGCTGGAAACGGAAATCGGCAAGCCTTTATTTCTTAGAGGCAAGCGAAAGATCACATTGACAGATGAAGGCATGCTGTTAAGAAGACGTGCTGAAGATATCCTGAGCCTTGTCAGCAAAACAGAAAGTGAGCTTAGAAAGGATGAACATGAGCTTGTCGGTGAACTTACGATCGGTTGTGCGGAATGTCAGGCTTCCCATCTTTTCTTACCGCGGGTCATCGAAACCTTTTCACGTATTCATACCAGGGTTACCTATGATCTGCATACCGGTAATGCTGATCTGATCAAAGAAAGAATTGAAGCAGGACTGATCGATATCGGTATCGTATTGGAACCTGTGGATCTGGAAAAGTATGACTATGTCCGTTTACCTTATCATGAAAGGATGGGCATCATCATCAGCAAAGCTCATCCGCTTTCACAAAAAAACAGTATTACAGCCAAGGATCTGCTGGAGATACCGTTAGGAAGCGTTAGAAGAAATCTTTTAAAGAATGAATTGGCAAGCTGGTTTAAGGATGATTATGAAAAGCTTCATATCATAGAAACGCATGATATGATCTCCAATACGATTCCATTGTGTGCCCAGGGCATCTGTGCGGCGATTTCGATCGAAGGGGCTTTTTATGGACATAGTGATGAAAAGGTTGTCTTTATTCCTTTTGAGCCTGTATTATCAAATGGAACGGTTTTGGTATGGCGCAAGAACCGGATGCAGTCATCACTGGTAAAGGAATTCATCCAACATGTTTATCATACTCTGAATGAATGATAAATTATAAAATATAAGCATTAGACATAATAAAAAACGCGGTTTAAAATGTAGATGTCGAAAGGGATCTGCATTTTTTTATGAATAAAACAGAGTTTTTGAAAAAACTGAATATAAGTCAAAATGAAGCTTTACTCTATTTAAGAATGGCTTTCCCATCAGATAAGGAAGTCTATGATGATGAGGATATGGGAAAGGTTGCCATGGTGATGACGCTGAAAAGATTAGGGCTTGATTATGATAAGATAAGCTGTTTCATGGAGTGTCCGTGTGCCCGGATGACCTTATTGAATCAGCAGCGTATCCTGCTTTTAGATAAGCTTCACGATCAGCAAAAGCTATTGGATGAAATTGATTATCTGATTCATGATTTAAAAGGAAGGGACATGGTAAAATGAAACGTCCGTATATATTTTGTCACATGCTGGTTTCAATGGATGGCAAGATCATGGGAAACTATATGGATACACCGCAGGGAATCAAAGCTCAAGAGGTATTTTATGACATTGCCTTTGGGGAAAAGCCTTATTATCACCATCAGGGATGGTTATCCGGAAGAGTGACGACAGATGATAACTTCACCTTTTATAAAAAGCCGCGGATCGATGAGAACGCTGAAAAAGTTGCTGAGGGTGATTATATCGCAAATGCCCATGCAGGCATGTATTATGTTTCAATCGATCCTAACGGCCGTCTTGGATGGGAGAAAGATACATTGATGTATGAGGATACCCGGGCCCATGTGATCGAGATTTTGACTGCCAAGGCAGGCAATGCTTATAAGGCGTTATTAAGAAAGCTGCATATTTCTTATTTGATCGTTGGAGAAGATCAGATTGATTTTGAAGTAATGCTTGCAAAGCTGAAAGAAAGTTTTCATATCGAAACGCTGATGCTTGGCGGCGGTGGTGTCTTAAATTGGTCTTTGATCCAACAGGGGTTATGTGATGAGGTAAGTCTTGTTGTCGCATCTGCCGCAGATGGTTCCAATCAGACACCGACATTATTTGAAATGAGAGAAAACTTTTCAAATGATAGACCTATTGAGTTTGCATTGCAGGAAGCGACGATCATGGATGAAGCTGCACTTTGGTTACGTTATAAGGTAAAGGAGGTAAAACGTCATGAGTGAATTTTCAAAGGAAGAAGTTGCGAAAATGTTTTTTGATGAAGGTATGATCAAGAATGATCCGGAATTTACAGAGCTGTTAACGAATTTTGCGTTTGATGAAGCCTGTCAGAATGATCTGGATGAGAAAACCAGATATATGGCCATTCTGGCAACGCTTTTAGGATGTCAGGGAAAAGAAGCCTTTAAAGGTATCGTGGAATGTTCGCTTAAAGTGGGTGTAACTCCTGTTGAGATCAAGGAAATCGTTTATCAGGCAACAGCCTATCTGGGCATTGGCCGTGTATATCCATTCTTAGAAATCGTCAATGATATTTTTGAAAAGAATGGTATTGCATTGCCTTTAGAAAAACAAGGAACGACAAATTTGAAAAATCGTCGTGAAAAAGGAACGCAGGCTCAGGTTGATATCTTTGGTGATCAGATGCGTAATTTCTGGAAAAGCGGACCTGAAGAAAGCAAACATATCAATTATTGGCTGGCCGCGAATTGCTTCGGTGATTACTATACCCGCAAAGGCTTGGATTACAGGCAAAGAGAGATGATCACCTTCTGTTTTCTGGCTGCACAGGGCGGTTGTGAGCCACAGCTGACCAGTCATGCCGCAGCCAATATGAGGATCGGAAATGATAAGGATTTCTTGATTAAGATCGTTTCGGTATGTCTGCCGTATATCGGCTATCCAAGAAGCCTGAATGCATTGACATGTATCAATAATGCCGCAAATAAATAAAGGAGGAACACACATGAAAGAAAAAGAAAGTTTATTTGGATTAGGAAAACCTAATGATGCCTATGCACAGTATTTTGTCGGACAGAGTTATCTCAATCCGCGTGCCAACAATCAGGGAGTCGGGGTTGCCAATGTTACCTTTGAACCGGGATGTCGCAACAACTGGCACATCCATCACAAAGGTGCCCAGATCCTGCTTGTGACAGATGGCAGAGGCTATTATCAGGAATGGGGCAAGGAAGCTGTTGAACTGCATCCGGGTGATGTCATCAGCATTCCAAGTGAGGTCAAGCATTGGCATGGTGCCGCAAAAGACAGCTGGTTTGCACATGTTGCCATTGAGGTTCCGGCAGAAGGTGCTTCCAATGAGTGGTGTGAAGCGGTCAGTGATGAAGAATACGACAAACTTAAATAAGCTCGCAACTGGCGAGTTTTTTTTTATAAACTTACTTTTTTTCCACTTGGCAGCTGTTTTTGACCACTTGGGATAAATCTGTTGTTTATCCTTGAAAATAACACTATAATGCAAGAGGTGATGCTATGAAGGTGGAACGTTTAAAAAAATGGGAGTATGCCCTGATCTGTGAAAATGAGATGGGAGAAGATAAGCTCGAAGCATTCATAAGAGGTGCGGATGGCAAGCTTCTTGGAATCAGAGATAAAAAGACTTACCGGATTGATCTTTCAGATATCTTTTATATTGAAAGTGTTGATAAAAAGACATTTATTTATACGGAAAAGGAAGTCTTTGAAACAGGGAAACGTCTGTATGAGCTTGAAAATGAATTGCATCTGCCTTTTCTTCGCATCAGCAAATCGGCGATTTTAAATATAGATAAGATTCATTCTTTGCATGCGGATCTGGGAGGCAGGATCATGTGTACCCTTGATAATCAGGAGCACATCAGTATTTCAAGACAGTATGCCCAGAGGTTTAAGGCCATATTGAGAGGTGAAGAAAATGTTTGAAAGAGGGATTCATATTATTTCAAGGGCATTGATTGCTTTTTCTGTTTTTATAGTTGTACTGGCTGTCTGCACAGTTTTTATAGGCAATGATCTGGAAGTAAGTGAGATGTCACTTTATCAATTAGGAAATCAGGGTATTGCGATCGAAACGATTTTTCAGGGATTGCTGCTTTCATTTGTGATTTCGTGTATCAATGAGATCCTTGATCTTTTCCATTCCATGCTTCTGTTATGGAAAACGATTCTCAGAGTGCTGCTGATCACATTGACAGCTGTTTCATTTATTCTTTATTTTCACTGGTTTCCAAGTGATCTTATGCCGGCGTGGATCGGTTTTGGTATCTCTTTTATGATATGCTTTACGATTGCCTGCTTTTTTGTGATATATAAGACAAAGAAAGAAAATGAAGAATACCAGCGTTTATTTGAACAATTCAAGGAAAGGAGCCGTTATGAAAGTGATTCAGATTGAACATCTTCAAAAAGCATTTCAGAATAATATCATCTTAAAAGATCTTCATCTAAGTCTTGAAGAAGGTGAATGCTTCGGATGTCTGGGGCCATCGGGGTCGAGTTTGTCAAGATACTTTTTGTGGATTTTCTAAATTAAACGATTTGTCCGTAAAAAAGCCGCCCAAAACCTCGTGCTTGCAGATGTCCTGAAACACCGTATTCAAAGGCTTTTTGGCACTTTCGGACTGCTTTACATTTACGATGAATGTTGTCTTTCCAATTCGCTGTGAATAAGAATATTTCTGTTCTTTCATATAGTCAGTTCCTCTCTTTCATAAAATTTGATTGCTGGGCATTCACATTAGAGCACCCAGTAACCGCAGATTTTCAATATATCAAGAAGTCATTAAGTCGTGAGTATAATGGAAATGGTTATCTTTCCATACCACGCTTGTTTCTTCGAGCCTTGATACGCTCCTGTCGTTCTTTTTCCCTTGCTTCTTTTTCGGCTCGTTCCTGTGCTTCCTTAAAAGAAAAAAGTTGCTTCACTTTTTCGGTAAAAAGTTTAGCAACTTCGGGGAAATGCTCCAACGCTTGAAGAAAAGGTCTGCACTTTTCTTTCAGTTCGTTGTATTTAGTTTTCATTCTTTCGAGTGCGTTTGCACAGTCAAAATATTTCTGTCGGTAATAGTTGGCACTCTGTTCTAATTCGCTAATTTCCGCACGACTTGTAATGCCCTCCTTGGCAAGGGCAGTAAGCTCAGAATAATCCTCTTTGGAGATTGCCATTTTACCTGTGATTGTTTTCTGCCCCATACGGTCAATCTCGTTATAGGTTTTAGAAACATTACGGGCAGGCTCATATTTTATCTGTTCACGCTGAATGCGCTTCTGCAACTTCTCCAAGCGTTCCTTGTCCTGCTTGATTTGATATTGCAGGGAAGTCAGGTGTTCTGCTGTACTTCCGTATTCGCCACGCTGAAAGCCTTTGAAGCCTTGCTCCGTCATATGGTTAAACAATTCATCTTGCAGAATACTGTATGAAGCTCGGAACATCGGTTTTCCGTTCTTTCTGAGAAGCGGATTGCCTTTTTCGTCGGTCAGCGGAATATCCGATTTCCATTTCTTTGAATGGCTGATTTGATGAACAACTTCCTTAACCGTTCCTCGCAGTTTTTCATCTTTGCAACGCTTGCTCCATAGGATTTCTTTCTCCACCACAGGCAAAACCATAGCGTGAAGATGATAGTGGTAAACCTCTTTTCCAAGTTCCTCGGTTGCCGCTACATTGATTTCATCAGCGTGCATAACAGCCGATATGACATTATCAGCACCGAATTTTTCCTCGATAAAATGGAATGCTTCTTCGTAAAACTGCTTTGCATATTCGTAGCCGCCGTTACGCTCGAAGTACATTGTGTTCACATCAATCACAATCTCATTGAACAGCGTTGCGTCTTTCCTCAGCCCTCGAAGCGACACCATACCGTCAGTTTCCATCTGCTTTAATTGTTCCATATAGGTCGGGGCAAAAGGCTTTTTGAAATGCACATTATAGGGTATGCGTTCCTCAATCACATTCATATTTTCATAGGTTTCATTCTTGCGTTCGTTGTGCCTTTCTGCCTTGCTCACATCAGAAGCGGTGTACTTTTTAACCCTTGCACAACTCATATCCGCCTTGTTGTTTTTCGCCATTTTTGCTCTCCTTTCTCGGCAGGGCGAAGCCATTACACAACATTCTTTGAATGTGTGTAACCCACTATGACACTTTCAGACTTCGTCTGCAAAGATGTCGTGGGCAAGGGTGTTCCCCCTTGACCTCCTTTGATACCTCAATCATAAAAACAGACTGTCCCATCAGCAGACAGCCTGCATTTATTCTCTCGGTATATCGCCCATCGGCAAAGACCAGTACCACAGAAAACCTTTCTTTCGGGAGATAACTCCTGCGTTCTTCTTTGCCTTTTTAATGGTCGATTTCCTGAACCCTGCGGCTTCAAGTTTTTCTTCACAATCCGAAGAAAGCATTTCTCCGTCTTTCAGCATTTCAATCAGAAATGCTTTCGCCTTGACTTCCTTATCGTTGGGTCTGCCGATTTTCGGGGCGAGGGATTGGAACGCTTCTTCCGCTGTCATTTCCATTTCGGAAATAAAGTCCACACCTTTCTCAGATACTTCAAACAGAATGGCAGAGCCTGTCGGGGCAAGGTTGGATTTTACCTGCACCAAATATCTTTCCGCAGGTACTTCCTTGTTCGGTGTGCGTGTGATTGCAAGAATACTTCTTGCAGCACCCGCAATGTCAATCGAACCGTTAGTACGGTAAAGGGGATTGGTATCTCTCATCTTGTTCATATGAGCGATAATCACAATCGCACAGCCTGTATCTTTCGCAACCGCTATCAGATGATTAAACTCGGCTCGTGTTTCGTTGGCATTGTTCATCGAACAACTTTCTCCGATATAGGAACTCATCGGGTCAAGAATTAAAAGTTTTGCGTGGTACATCTCAATCGCTTCACGAATACGGTTATCCCCAAAGGACAAAGATTTTTCATCTTCCTTGATGAAGATGAGGTTTTCTCCGTTCCCACCAGCCGAATTGAAGCGAGGGACTACCGTATCATCGGCGTCATCTTCCGTTGTCTGATAGATGATAGTCATAGGCTCGTTTTCTTCCGTTTCGGTAAAGGGCAGAGGTTCGCCCTTTGAGAGCAGGGCGGCAATGGAAAGCATTAGCTTGCTTTTTCCATCGCCGGGATCGCCCTGCAACAGCGTAACCTTGCCAACCGGAATATACGGATACCACAGCCATTTCACTTCTTTCGGCTCGATTTCGCTTGCCTTGACAACTTCAAGAGGTACGCTGACAGTCATTTCATTTTCAATCATTTTTATTTGTTCTCCTTTTCGATAAATATTTCGGGCAAAGCACCACGATACAGCGGAAACTCTGCTTACAGTCATTCCTGCATTTTCTGCAAAGTTCGTTGTAGGTAATGCGATTACGGTCATTCAGAAACAATGCCCATTCTTGTTTCCGTTTCTTGCTCATTCTTGGCATATCAATCCACCTTTCCGTTTGAAAATAAAAAAACCACAGGAAAGATACTTAAAACCTTTTTGTGTATCTTTTAGGGGCGAAAATCGGAGAAAATCCCCGTTCTAAGCCTTTCAAAAAATCACACAAGGTATTTGTACTAACCTGTGGTTATGTATGAATTTGTTGGTTTTAGGTAACAAAAAAACACCGTATTGCTACGATGTTTTTCGTTGTTCATATTCTGTCTAAGATACTGGCAAACTGGAATTTGTAATTACATTCCATACATATTGGCATTCTTTACAAGTACTTTATCACCCTTTTCTAATTGTTCCTTGGAAATTCCTCGTAACCCAAGTCCAACATGCTCTGTTTTATATCCACAACCATTTGCTTTTCGTTCTTTTGTATGTACATCGACAGTAGTAATTCTGGTTTCTAAGATATCTCCATTTGCTTTATAAATACATGCATTTTCCCCTTCTCTGCACATCCCTGTTAATATGTTTCCTGTGGCAACTGTTCCAACTCCCATAATTGTAAATATATCATCAATAATCAATTCAAAATCTTCTTTTAAACACGATGGAACATCTAATCTGCTCATGTATTCTGTTTCTCGTTCTTTTTTGCTTTTACCAAATAATCCCATGGTATTCCTCCTTTAAAACTTCCGATTTGTCGCTCACAAGCAAAAGTATTGTACCACATCTTTACGAATTTTTCTACCACTTCGATTATACTCACGACTTAATGACTTCTTGAATACTTGCCGAAAAAGAAAAACTGCCATCGGTTTGACAGCAGTTCTTCTTCGGTTGGTATCCGTTAGGAATACACAATATCATTCAATACAATCTCATCGGCACAGGTTCGAATGTTATTCATCAATCCTATCCATCTCATCATATCCGTTGCTTTCAGTTCTTCCGTTACACCCTGCTTCTTTGCCATTTCCTTTATCAGATATTCCGCCATATCACGAGCCGAAGTATCAATTTCGGCAAGGTGTTCATATAACTTTCCGCTTGTCAGCAGATTAAAATATAGCACACGCTTATGTTCCCTCAAATATCGTTGCCGCAATCGACCATATTTTGAAAGGGGAGGACTTTTCTCTACTGTCAGGCAGGGATAATAGTAATCTCCGATGAATTCGTATCGGATACCTGTTCTTTCGTCTGTAATAAATCTTTGCATAGTTCTTTCTCCTTTTGCTTCTTGTAGTAAAACTCCAAGGTTTTCTTATTGTGATTTACCTTTTTACATTCCTCGGAACAGAATTTCTGCTGACTGTGTGTAGGCCAGTAAGTACTGCCACACACAGCACATACACGCTGACGATAATAATGACTTCCTTTTTCCGCTTCTCTATCGGCTTTTGTCTTATCCTGCCTTGCCTGATAGCAGCAATCCTTTGAACAGAAAATCTGTCGGTTGCTTGTAGGGGTAAACTCTTTCCCACAATGAGGACATACCTTTGTTTTGACGATTTCGCCACCGTTTTCAGCAAGTTTTTTTGCCTTTCGCTTCTCTCGATAGGCTTTTTCACGCTGACGCTGTTTCTCCAATCGCTTCTTTTCTTCCTGTTCTTCCTGCTCTTTTATCTCGGCAAGTTCTTCCTCGGTGTAGGCAATATCGACCTGTCCGACATAATTGAAGTAAATATCAACCTTTTGTGTCTTTGCTTTTCCCACACCCTCGGCTTCATACACCACAATCTTGTCAATGAGTTCGGTAAACATCAAATCAGAAACTTCCGTAGGATTTTTGTACTTGCGTATCAGCGATATAAAATGCTGAATATCCATAGTGCTGTCCTTTTCTTCGGAAAATTCCTTTTTCATCGCTTCCATTTTCATTTCCAGCTCCGCCTGTTCATCGTCATACTGCTTCATCAGTTGCTTGTACTGTCTTTCGGGCAGTAATCCCGATATAAGATTTTCATACAAGCCACGAATGAGCGTAGAGAGTTCGTCATAGCGTTTATGACAGCGTTTTAACTCCGATTGGTTGTGCTTCGGCTTTTCCTCTTGCTTGCCTTTCCATAAAGATTGCAGTTCCAAAGCAAAGGCTTTTTCGTCATTCAGAACGAATTTTGAAAAGCGTTTAACTGCCGATAATATCAAGGCTTCAACATTATCAGCACTAATCGTATGGGAAGTACAGGAATTAACCCTGCTCGCATACCCGCCGCAACGGTAAGAATACTGAATAGAACCGTCTTTCTTGCTGTAATGCGTTTGCAAAGTCATTCTCCTGCCACAGTCGGCACAGTACAGATAACCGCTTAATCGGTTGGTATGTGTACCTCTTGCCGCAGCTCTGTTCACTCGTTTCTTTCGCTTCTGAACGCTGTCCCAAAGTTCCTGCGATATGATAGGCTCGTGGGTGTTATAAAACACATACTGCTCATCTTCATCGGTAGTCTTTCTCTTATGCAATTTAAAATTGGTGCTGACCGACTTTCTCAAAACAGTATGTCCAAGATATTCCTGCCTGCTTAAAATCGTTCTAATGGCAGATATGCCCCAAATATAAGGGTCTGCAAACTTAATCCCGTTGTACTGTTCTGGGTGATATTCCTTTGCATATGCGGCAGGAATTAAAACCTTTTCTTCGGTCAGTATTTCCGCTATGGCTCGTGGACTTTTGCCCTCATTGGCAAGCAGAAAGATACGCTTTACCACCTCAGAAGCCACAGGGTCAACAACAAGCGTCTGCTTATCGCTCGGCAATCGGTTATATCCATAAGGGATTGAACCGCTACAACGCTTTCCGTCTTTCATTCGGGCATCAAATACAGCCTTGATTTTATTGCTCGTGTCTTTGGCATAAAATTCGTTCATAATATTCAAAAACGGAGCAAAATCATTATCCGAAGCATTGTTGCTGTCAATGCTGTTGTTGATTGCAAGAAAACGGACATCTTTCTGCGGAAACAGAATTTCCGTATAAAATCCGACTTGCAGATAGTTTCGCCCTAATCGGCTCATATCCTTAACAATCAATGTTCCGACATTGCCTGCTTCAACTTCTTTTATCAAAGACTGAAAGCCTGGGCGATTGAAATTTACACCCGAAAAACCATCGTCAGTAAAATGGCGGATGTTCTCAAAGCCATTTCTACGGGCATAATCTTCGAGGTATTTTTTCTGATTGGTAATGGAATTACTCTCGCCATTCAGGTCATCATCTCTTGATAATCTCTCATAAAGTGCTGTAATCTTTGAAGTCCTTGACATTCTCTTAACCTCCTTCCTTATGTATTTTCAATTTAGGACAGTTAATTTTATCGTCCTATTAAAGTATAGCCCTCAGGAGCCGGTAAGACGACACTTGTAAGAATCATGATCGGCCAGCTGGATATTGATCAGGGAAGATGCCTGGTCTTTGGTGAGGATTCACGTCATCTCAGTGCCCGGGTTTATGAGAAAACAGGTCTTGTTTTAGATGAACAGGGCTTATATGAGCGTATGTCCGTCTATGATAATCTCAAGATCTTTGCAGATATCCATCGCATTGAAGATGAAAGGATCACGGAAGTCTTAAAAAAGGTTGATCTGCATGATGAGGCAGATAAGAAGGCTTGTCGTCTGTCAAAGGGAATGCGTCAAAGATTGGTGCTGGCACGGGCACTTTTACATCGTCCCCGCTTGCTTTTTCTGGATGAACCGACAAGTGCCTTGGATCCTGTCAGCCGGCATCTGATCCATCACTTATTGCTTACGTTGAAGCAGCAGCAGGTCAGCATCTTCCTTACGACCCATAATATGCAGGAGGCTGCTCTTCTTTGTGATCGCATCGGTCTTCTTCATGAGGGTTCGATGATCGAAGAAGGACGTATTGACGATATCATTGAAAAGTATCACAACCATCTTGCATTGCATATTGAACTGACAGACCACCGGCATCTCAATCTTGACGCTCAAAAGGATGCTGATGACATCTGTCATTATCTCAAAGAAGGAAAGATCCTAAAGATACATTCCAATGAACCTACATTAGAAGATATCTTTAAAAAACTGACAGGAAAGAGGCTGAATCTATGAAAAATACGACAATCATCCTAAAAAAACAAATAAAGGATACGATCAATAATAAAG
Source organism: Traorella sp. mt218 (assembly GCF_055420025.1). Lineage (NCBI taxonomy): Bacteria > Bacillati > Bacillota > Erysipelotrichia > Erysipelotrichales > Erysipelotrichaceae > Traorella > Traorella sp. mt218. The sequence goes on along the minus strand of NZ_JBVAYM010000025.1, from coordinate 18,838 downwards.
CAATATTGATCCAGTTTTTATTATTTCCCATCATGAGTGCGATCATGACCTTCTCAATACAAACCGAAGGGATGCCGTATGACTATTTCATCAAGATGTTTGCCTGCATGTATATTGGCATGGCCCCTATTGTCATTGCCTCCGGCATCATTTCTGAAGAAAAAGAAAGCGGAGCTTTGCGGATGCTGATGTATTCCAATGTAAAGGCCAAAGAATATATTGCCGGAATAGCCCTTTATATCGTTGGCGGCTGTTTTTTAGGATGTGTCTGCATGGCAGTGATGGCTTCTTACTCAATGACACAGATGATCGTCTTTCTTGGTGTTTCACTGATCGGTATGCTGATCTCGGTCATGATCGGCAGCATCATCGGTATCTGTGCATCTTCACAAATGAAGGCAGCTTCATGGAGCATTCCTGTCATGATCATTTTTTCTTTCATTCCCATGATCGCAAGCTTCAATGAAACAATAAGACATATCGGCTTCTTCTTTTATACCCAGCAGATCAGTGAGATGATCGCTTCGTTGGATCCGGCATCATTTCAAAGCGTGAACATGCTGCTTTTGATTGTATATTTTATCTTGTCACTTGCATTATTTATCAGGGTCTATAAAACACATTTGATACGTTTTTGATTGATGAAATTTAATTGAAGGATAAGTATTTATATTGCTGTTTTATTGAAAACGTTGTAAACTAATTGTGGAAGTGAAAAGCTTTTTTTAGAAAAAAGCTTTCACTGTTAGATGGAGGTATCATATGTATCAGAAAAGAAGAGATAAACTAGCAGCCATGCTGCCTGAAAATGCGCTCCTTTTTGTATTGAGCGGACATGCGGTTTACAGTGTAGGAGATGAGCAATACCCATTTTCAGTAAATCGAAGCTTTTATTATCTGACAGGACTTGACAGAGAAAATATGATGTATGTGCTGATCAAAAAAGATGGCAAAGCCAACGATGCGCTTATCATTGAACGCTATGATGAGATGATGGCAAAATGGGTCGGCGGTAAGGTCCTTCCTAAAGAAGCAAGAGCGATCAGCGGTATCGACCAGATCATCATGGATGATGAGAAATGGTCATTTATCCATCGTATTATGTCTTATCAGTTTGATCAGACACCACATTTAGATGTCTATGCCGATTTTACGAAGCAGGAAAGCGGTCAGATCATTCCTTCACAGATCTTTATGAAAGAATTTTGTGAGAAATATCCATATGTCCGGGTGAATGATGCGGCAGCATATCTGACTTCACTGCGCCTTATAAAGGAAGATGATGAGATTGCCTTATTGAAAAAGGCTATCCATGTCACAAATGAAGCAATCTTGAATATGATGTCCCATGCCAAGGCAGATATGGGTGAAAATGAACTGGAAGCCTACTTTGATTTTGTGTTGAAAACAAATAATTGTGGCCATTCATTCCAAAGCATCGTAGGCAGCGGCAAGAATGGTACCGTGCTTCATTACAGCGATAACAATCAGATTGCCAAAGACAATACCCTTGTCTTATGTGATCTGGGAGCCAGCTATCAGTATTACAATGCGGATATCACACGTACCTTTCCGGTAAATGGTAAATTTACACCTCGCCAGAAAGAGATCTACAACATCGTCTTAAGGGCAAATGAGTATATCATGAGCGAAGTAAGACCGGGAAAGACACTTCGTCAGTTAAACAATATGCTGATCGAATTCTATAAGAAAGAATTGTCAGCCATTGGTTTATTAGACAATGGCAAGCGTGTTTCTGATTATTATTGGCATGGTGTGAGCCATATGCTGGGATTGGAAACTCATGATGTCAGTCTTTCTGATTATGTTTTACGTCCGGGTAATGTTTTTACGATCGAACCGGGCTTGTATCTGGAAGAGGAAGAAATCGGTATTCGTATCGAAGATAATGTGTTGGTTACCGAGGACGGATGCATTAACTTATCCGAAGAAATCATTAAAAGCGTTGAAGATATCGAAGCTTATATGGCCAACAATAAAGCTGAATAGACAATTAAAAATGGCAAGTGAATATCCACTTGCCATTTTGTTTATCATTTGACACCATATAAATTTAAGATAACAACGCCCACTAATACGAATGCGATACCGATGATACCGGCCAGAGTGATCGATTCTTTAAAAAGAAAAACACTCAATAGCGTTGAAACAACGATGCCGATGCCGCACCATGTGGCATATGCAGCTCCAAGATGAAGATGATTCAATGCTTTAGAAAAGAAAAAGAAGCAGAAACCATAGCATAATAAACAGATAATAGTAGGTATCAATACACTAAAGCCTTTGGTTGATTTTAATAAAGCAGTACCCATAAGCTCTAATATGATTGCGAAAGATAAAAACAAATATGGCATAAGCAACCTCCCGATTTAGACATTATCCTTATTATATATGAAAATTTGATAAATGGGCAAGAAATGATTGCGTAAAAATTACTAATAAAGGTATAATAATAAAAGGGTGATGTTGTATGAATCAAAAACAGAAACGAATCGTACAGGTAAGTTATATACTTTATTATATTTTACTGCTCGCAGCAGCAATCTACTGCTACTTGACGCAGAAAAAAGGACTTACGATGGGAGCTGTGGCACTGTTTACCTGCTTTTTAGTTCCTTTGGCATTAAAAATCCTTCATTTAAAGCCTATCTTTGAAATCTATATGATCAATATCATTTTTGCGGCCATTGCCAGCATTGCCGGAAGCATGCTAGGTGCTTATTCCGTTCCTTTTTTTGATAAGGTCTTACATTTCTGCAGCGGATTATTTTTATCTGAGCTTAGCTATATGGTCTTTTGCTGGCTGAAAAGGACAACGGTGATCAAAGATAAAAATGAACGTATCCTTTCGATCATCTTTGTAAATGCCTGTAATATGATGATTGCGGTATTCTGGGAGTTTTTTGAATATGGCTGTCTGATCTTTTTAAACAATGATGCGATCAATCATTATACGACAGGTGTCCATGATACGATGACAGATATGCTGGTTGCCTTTGTTGGCGGACTGATCATTACCGGATGTATCCTTTCGTATTATCATAGCGGTAAAAAGAATTTCTGGATCAGATTGAATGAACATTTTTATGATATCAATTTTAATTCATAAAAAGTTTTGATATTCTTCACATTGATTTCACAATAAAAGAATATATTATAAGTGTCAAAGAAATTTGACAAATAACTTTTTCATATTTGTATCCTCATGAAAACCAGACTGCCCGGCCATGGCAGTCTGGTTTTTTTCTATGAAATATGATATAAATAAACCATGGACATCAATGAAAAAACAAAATTAAAAATCGCAAATTCCATGAAAGCTTTAATGGAACATTCACCTCTTTCCAAGATCAGCGTCAAAGATATCGTTGAACATTGTCATCTGACACGTCAAACCTTCTATCGTTATTTTAGGGATAAATATGATTGTGTGAACTGGTATTTTGAACGTGTTGCCCAGATGTCATTTAAACAGCTGGCCAATGGTGTTGATTTAGAAGAAGGCTTAGTCAAGAAATTTGAGCTTTTGAAAAAAGATCAGCGGTTTTTTTATGAAGCATTCATGGCAGATGATCAGAATTCACTTTTTCAGTATGACTATGACTGTATTTATGAATTTTATTCACATATTCTTCTTCAAAGGCTTGGAAAATTAAATGAAGAAATTGATTTTCTTTTGAAGATGTATTGCAAGGGAAGCATTGATATGACCTTTGAATGGGTCAAGAATGGCATGAAGCTGTCTGAAAAGGAATTTGCTCATCTGCTGATCGAAGCGATGCCTCAACAGCTTCAGAAGCATCTTTTGAATAAAAAGTGACAGACGTTAAAATCTGTCACTTGTTTTTAATTTCACAAGAGTGCTAGAATAATGACGGATAGAAAAGGAGATGTATATTTATTATGGCAAACAGATTTGTGTTAAATGAAACAAGCTATCATGGTAAGGGAGCCATCAATGAAATTCCTACAGAAGCAAAAGCAAGAGGATTCAAAAAAGCGATGGTTTGTTCAGACCCTGATCTGATTAAATTTGGTGTTACAAAGAAGGTAACAGATCTATTGGATGAAGCAGGATTGGACTATGTTGTTTATTCTGACATCAAACCAAATCCAACGATCGAAAACGTACAACATGGTGTAAAGGCATTGCATGAAGCACATGCTGATTATATGATCGCTATTGGCGGCGGTTCTTCCATGGATACAGCTAAGGCAGTAGGTATCATTGACCGTAACCCGGAATTTGCGGATGTGAGAAGTCTGGAAGGAACAGCCGCTACGAAGCATCCATGTACACCGATCTTCGCTGTACCAACTACAGCCGGAACAGCTGCCGAAGTAACGATTAACTATGTCATTACCGATACTGAAAAAGATCGTAAGATGGTATGTGTGGATGTTCATGATATCCCGGTAGTTGCATTTGTTGATCCGGATATGATGAGCACGATGCCAAAAGGTTTGACAGCTGCAACAGGTATGGATGCCCTGACACATGCCATTGAAGGTTATATTACGGCTGGTGCTTGGGAATTGAGCGATATGTTCCACTTAAAGGCTATTGAAATCATTTCAAGAAGCCTGCGGGGTGCCGTTGAAAATACTCCGGAAGGAAGAGAAGGCATGGCCTTAGGTCAGTATATTGCCGGTATGGGCTTCTCAAATGTCGGTTTGGGTATCGTTCACTCGATGGCACATCCACTGGGTGCTTTATATGATACACCTCATGGTGTTGCCAATGCGATCATTCTGCCAACAGTCATGGAATACAACGCTCCGGCAACAGGTACTAAATATAAAGATATCGCAGAAGCAATGGGTGTTGATACGACTGGCATGAGTCAGGAAGAATATCGTAAGGCTGCTGTGGATGCAGTAAGAAAGCTTTCTGCTGATGTAGGTATTCCGGCTGACTTAAAGGGTATCGTAAAAGAAGAAGATCTGGATTTCTTGAGCGAATCAGCTTATGCAGATGCTTGCCGTCCGGGCAATCCGAGAGAAACAAGCGTAGAAGAAATCAAAGAGCTTTATAAATCATTGTTATAATCAGGCAAAGGAGTTTCATTCATAAAGGATGGAACTCTTTTTTTTATTCATGTATAATAATGATAGATGAATGGAGGAAAAATAATGATGACTAAAGAACAGATTGCTCATGACCTGGCGATGGTTTACATGTATAATCGATATGGAATTACTGTAAAAGGAGATGTAGCAAGGGGATGGGGAGAAATTGAAACCAAGCATTTTCCTTCGTCTACAAAATTTCAATATGAAGAAGTTGAATTAGAGTCAAGAGATATCTGGGGCTTTAATAAAACAGAAAAAGTAGAAAAAGGAAGAAAAGTAGATGCTATATTTCAAAAAATGGTTGCAGATTATCAATATGCTTATCAGTATTTTTATGATCTGATACGTAATTCTTAAAAGAAGCATCCGGTAAAGTTGGTACTTTTCCAAGAAAAAAAGTTAAAAAATCATGTTATAATAATATCGTAAAAAAGCATACATAAGGCATCAGATACATACTATCTGGTGCTTTTTTTGTATCACGTTTACAGAAAGGAGCAACTATGAAAAAGTATTTGAATAAAGATCCATGACAATGATCAAGAGGATAAAATAACTATGTATTATTTAACATTAAATCTTCATATAGAAGTTATTAAAAAAATGAGAATGATCAATGCTATCAAACAAAATCAGCCAGTGAAGTAAAACGTTGTGGAAACAGTGAAAAACATTCCATAGCTGTTATTCTAGATGCCAAACAAAAAGCATTAGAAAAAACAAATTGCTGATACGATAGTATTATATAGTTATGAAAAAGGTTATCGGCTCTTAAATGAACAGGAAAAAGAAGTGCTGGAATTAAGATATCATAAAGATCTTAGTCAACAGCAAACAGCTGATGTGATGCTTTTTTCACTCAGTCATATCAAACAGGTCAATGCTTCATTAATCGACAAGATGATTAAACAGCTATTGTCCTAATAAAAAGAACATCAGGATAAGTTCCTGATGTTCTTTTATAAATTATAAATGTAATTATAAGAATAACCAGACAAGTTGGTTATTCTTCATCAGGGATGTCACGTTCAAGATAGATATTCACATCACTGTCATAAGAAGCAACACCAACGATTCTGTATCCCTCTTTGGCCAATTCATTCAGATTTTTTTCAGTTTTTTCTGAATATTTACTATATGTACTCCGTATTAAGTCAATATACACTTTATATTCTTTCATAGTTTTCTCCTTTCGTTTTCCTGCTTTCATTATAAAAATAAAATTTCATAAAATCAACATAAAAATATAGGAGGTGATTACATGGCACAAACGATTGTAGATGATCAGTCTGTTTCAAATATTAAAGTTTGTATTATGTAAAATGTAATGGAAAAGAAAGCCTAATGATATATTCAGTAAAGAAAGAAAAACCGAACAAGTCGGTTATTCTTTATTAGGAACATCTCGTTCAAAGAATAAAGCTATTTGACTCCAATCGGAATAAACGCTTGCTGTAGTAAGAATGTATCCCTGTTTTGCCATATCATCTAATGTTTTTTGAACTTCAGGAAATGCAACCTTGAAATATTTATATTCTTTCATAAAAAGTACCTCTCTTTCTTTAATTTTATTATAAGATAGAGATATTTTGTTTACAAGAAAAAACTAACTAGGAGGTGACAATATGTCTAGTTATACAACAGAATTACCAAAAGAATCAGATATAGAAAAAATTACCAATAAGATGGAGTCGCTCATTGATTCTTTTGATACATTAAATATGAGTATGAAGAAAGTATCTGAGAGTATGAATGAGGTAATTTGACTTGATATTGGACATATTAAACAATATTTAGTGAAACGATAAATAACAAAAAAAGAAAACCAGACAAGCTGGTTATTCTTCGCCAGGGATTTCTCTTTCTAATATAAAATATATATAGCGTTCACTAAAGCATACAGTTTCGATAATTTGGTATCCTTTTTTAGCAAAATCATTAAGATCTTTTTCTATTTTTTTTGTTATCTTACTATCATCGCTTATACCAGAATAACTTGTATAAATTTTATACTCTTTCATAAAAGTACCTCTCTTTCCTTATTTCTATTATAAGATAGAGATATTTTGTTTACAAGAAAAACTAACTAGGAGGTGACAATATGTCTAGTTATACAACAGAATTACCAAAAGAATCAGATATAGAAAAAATTACCAATAAGATGGAGTCGCTTATTGATTCCTTTGATACATTAAATATGTGCATAAAGAAAATATCTATGAGTATGAATAAGGTATTTTGACTTGATATTGAACATATTAAACAATATTTAGTGAAACGATAAATAATAAAAAGAAAAACCAGACAGGCTGGCTATTCTTCATCGGGAACATCACGTTCAAAAAATAGGATGATTACTTCTTCTTTTCCTTCATTGTAACAAGGCCCATGATTTAAAGTATTTATGAGATGAAATCCTAACTTGGACATTTCATTTAGAATATAATCTAACCTTTTTTGATCTTTATCACCAAAAAAATCATGGTGAGTATAGTACATTGTCTTATATTGTTTCATGTTATACACTCTCTTTCTATTTTTATTATATTGCAACCAATATTTTAACTCAGATGAAAAAGGAGGTGTTTATATTGGCAAATGCAAATATGAATGATGCAAGTGAAGTAATTCATGAATAAAATGAAATTAAGTCAGACAACTTCATTAATTGAATATTAGCATGCAGCAAAAAAGAAAACCATACAAGTCGGTTATTCTTCATCAGGGATGTCACGTTCAAGATAGATATTCACATCACTGCCATAAGAAGCAACACCAACGATTTTGTATCCCTCTTTGGCTAATTCATTCAGATTTTTTTCAGTTTTTTCTGAATATTTACCATATGTACTCCATATTGAGTCAATATACACTTTATATTCTTTCATAGTTTTCTCCTTTCGCATTCCTGCTTTCATTATAAAAATAAAATTTCATAAAATCAACATAAAAACATAGGAGGTGATAATATGGCACAAATGATTGTAGATAATCAGTCTGTTTCTAATGCAAAGAAATTAAATGCTGATATTGAGAAAAAAACATTAAATAAAATAGTCCGGCATTTTTCTGAAATCAATAAAAAAGCAGAAACGGTGCGGTTTACAACCTGTTACAGATCATCTATGGATGCAGCGGCTGTCAAGAATTATATTCCGGCTGGTCAGATGCTGCGTGACAGCGGTAAGATCACAAGACGTTTGAAGGTTAATGGTATATCTACATATTTATTAGATGATGGTCTGTGCTGGGTGAATGATGGTGATATTGCAGTTTCACCTGATATCAAGGTCGGTGATAAGGTCACACCAACGTCAAGATATTCTTATGAAGGAGTCTTGCTGATTGCGGATGTATTGAATCACAAATATACTGTAACTGAAATCAATGGTGATCGTGTCGTTTTAGGTGATGGCTTGAATACTGCTTTTCATAGTAAAGATATCAAGAAATAGAAAGAACCCATAAAATGGAAAATATTTCCATTTTATGGGGATTTTTTCTTGTCTGATTGAGGGACGTGACTTTTGTTTTATTGATATTATGGTATAATAAAAGGGTTTTAGGAGAGGTTAGATATGATAAAAAGGTTTATGCAGTATTATAAGCCGCATAAGAAGATGTTTATTTTGGATTTATGTGCGGCTTTTCTGATTTCTATGTGTGATCTGATTTATCCGATCATTACGCGTAATATGCTGAATGATTATATTCCGAATCGGCAGCTGCGTCTTTTGATTACCAGTGCGATCGTGCTGCTTGGCATTTATATCGTAAAAATGCTGTTGAATTACTTTGTGACATATTTTGGTCATATGGTGGGTGTTCATATGCAGGCGGATATGCGAAGAGAGGTCTTTAATCATTTACAGAAGCTTCCGTTTAGTTACTATGATGAACATGAAACAGGAACGATCATGTCCAGGATGGTCAATGATTTACAGGATATTTCTGAATTGGCACATCATGGACCTGAGGATCTTTTTCTTTCAGTGATCATGATGTTAGGGGCATTTATTTATCTATGTACGATCAATGTGGCTTTGACGGTGATCATTTTTGCGTTTATTCCGGTTCTTGTATATATTGCGATCCAGTCAAGAAAAAGCATGCACGCTGCTTTTCATGAAAGTCGTGTACAGGTGGGTGTCATCAATGCGAATTTAAATAATGCGATCAGTGGTATCCGGGTATCAAAGGCTTTTAATAATGCCCATTACGAAGAGGAAAAGTTCTTGCAGGGGAATAATGCCTATGTGAAGGCAAGAGAGTTGTCTTATAAGGCGATGGCTTATTTTTATAGCGGTACAGGTTTTATCATTGATTTATTGAATGTTGTCGTATTGATGGCCGGTGGTATTTATACTTTTAACGGTTGGATCAATTTTGCGGATTTTGTAACGTATATGTTGTTTGTCAACAACTTTATCTCACCGATCAAGAAGCTGATCAATTTTGTCGAACAGCTGGAAAACGGTGCAACAGGATTCAAGCGTTTTACTGAGCTTTTGGATCAGCCGATCGAACAGGAAAGCGTTAATGCCCATGATCTGAAGGATGTGAAAGGTCATATTGAGTTTGATCATGTCAGCTTCAATTATGAAAATGGAAAAGAGGTCTTGCATGATATTTCACTCAATATCGAACCGGGAAAGACGGTGGCGCTTGTAGGACCGAGCGGTGGCGGCAAGACGACGATCTGTCATCTGATTCCTCGCTTTTATCCTTTAGAACAAGGTGAGATTCGGATCGATGGGGAGAATATCAAAGAGATTCGTTTTGAATCTTTACGTAAAAATATCGGGATCGTGCAGCAGGATGTCTTTTTGTTTACAGGTACGATCAGAGAAAACATTGCCTATGGTAATTTAAATGCCAGTGAAGAGGAGATCATTGAAGCGGCAAAACGAGCCAATATCCATGATTATGTCATGACGCTTCCTGAGGGTTATGATACGCAGATCGGTGAGCGAGGCATCAAGCTTTCCGGTGGCCAGAAGCAGCGTTTAAGCATTGCCCGCGTCTTTTTGAAGAATCCGGCCATCCTTATATTAGATGAGGCAACCAGTGCCTTGGATAATGCGACAGAGATCTTGATTCAGGATGCGTTAGATGAATTATGCAAGGGAAGAACGACGATTGTCGTGGCCCATCGCCTTTCAACGATCAAAAATGCGGATGAGATCGTGGTCATTGAGGATCATCGAATTACGGAAAGGGGCAGTCATGAACAGCTTCTGGAAAAGAATGGTTTATATACCCGTTTATATCAGGCACAGTTTAAGTCTTTGGAGTAGAAAATATTAAAAAATAGAGTATAATAATACAAGGAGGGTTTTTTATGGAAAATAAATGTGCATGGGAAAAATACAGTGATACAAAAGCTGTATTTGATTTCAACGAAAACTATAAGAAGTTTATCTCGGATTGCAAGACAGAAAGGGAATGTGTCAGTGAAGCGATCGCCCAGGCAAAGGCAAAGGGTTATCGTGATCTCAATGAAGTAATTGAGAAGAAGGAAACATTAAAAGCAGGCGATAAGGTTTATGCGGCACATATGAAAAAGACATTGGCTTTATTCCATATCGGAAAGGAGCCTTTGGAAAAGGGATTGAATATCTTAGGGGCTCATATCGATTCACCTCGAATTGATATCAAGCAGAATCCTTTATATGAGGATAATGATCTGGTGCTTTTGGATACTCATTACTATGGCGGTATCAAGAAGTATCAGTGGGTCACTTTGCCTTTGGCTTTGCATGGTGTCGTTGTCAAGAAAGATGGCAGCGTGATCAATGTGGTGATCGGTGAAGAAGACAGTGATCCTGTCGTTGGTATCAGTGATCTTTTAATTCACTTAGCCGGTGATCAGATGGGCAAGACTGCTTCAAAGGTCATCGAGGGTGAAGATCTGAACGTTTTAGTAGGTTCGATTCCAAGCAAGAGTGCTGAGAAGGATAAATCAAAAGAAGCGATCTTAACACTGTTGAAAGAAAAATATAACATTGAAGAAGAAGATTTCAGAACGGCTGAGCTGGAAGTGGTTCCTGCCGGAAAAGCCAGAGATTATGGTCTGGATCGTTCAATGGTCATGGGTTATGGTCATGATGATCGTGTATGTGCTTATACTTCACTGGCAGCGTTATTGGACAGTGAAACAGCTAATCGTACAAGCGTTGTCTTATTGACGGATAAAGAGGAAGTCGGAAGTATCGGTGCCACAGGAGCTTCTTCCAAATTCTTTGAAAATACGGTAGCAGAACTGATGAATGTCTTAGATGATTATTCAGAGTTAAAGCTGAGAAGATGCTTAAGCAATTCAAAGATGCTTTCCAGTGATGTTTCCGCAGGCTATGATCCAAACTATCCGAGTGTCAATGAATTGAAGAACACAGCTTTCTTAGGAAAGGGTCTGTGCTACAATAAATTCTTAGGTTCACGTGGCAAGAGCGGCAGCAATGATGCAAATCCGGAATTTTTGGTTGAAGTATTCAATGCCATGAACAAAGAAAATGTTTCTTTCCAGACTTGTGAACTGGGCCGTGTTGATCAGGGCGGCGGAGGAACGATCGCCTATATCTCTGCCCAGTATGGTATGGAAGTTGTGGATGCCGGTGTAGCGGTTCAGAACATGCATGCACCTTGGGAAGTTGTTTCTAAGGTAGATGTTTATGAAGCTTATTTAGGTTATAAGGCATTTATCAAAAATATGTAATATAAAAAAGAATCAAGCACAATATGTGTCTTGATTCTTTTTTTCAAATTTATTTCTTTTGTTTTTGAAAATAACTGCCTTTTTCCTGTGCAGGAGGGAATCTTCTGCCTTCTTCTACGTCGATATCTTCATTGACGAGCGTTCCATCTTCTGTATATTCAGAATATTTGCCGCTTTCAGTGCAGTTGCTTCCGGGCTTGTGCTTTGTCTTCTGTGCCATAGGGTCACCTCCACTTATATTTTGGTGACATTTCAGCTTTCCATACATAAACGCATATCCTTTGGCATTTCACAGATAACTTCAATTTTTTTATGGGTCAAAGGATGGATGAATGATAAAGAATACGAGTGAAGCATACAGCGATACCGTGAAGCTGTTCCATAAAGCTTATCACCTATGAGTGGATGGGAAATGCTTGCAAGGTGGACACGGATCTGATGGGTACGGCCGGTTTCAAGCTGACATTCGATCAGTGTTTTATCATTTTTATAGGTCAAAGGCTTGAGATGGGTGATGGCTTCAACACCGCTTGAAGATACACGAAAACGGTTGGCATGACGATCTTTGCCGATCTTTTTACTGATGGTCATCGCCTGGCTGATCTTGCCTTGTACGATTGCCAAATAGGTGCGTCTGATCTGCTTGGTCTTTATCGCATGATCAAAATAAGGCTGAAGGTAGGACTGCTTACAGTATAAGATACAGCCGCTGGTATCTTGATCTAAACGATGGATATGGCGAATGGGACAGAGCTGATGGGTCTTTTGAAAATATCCGGCAACGATTCGATCTAAGGTGATCCCGTGACTGCCATCTTCATGAACGATCATATGGATCGGTTTATTGACCACGATGACGATTTCATCTTCATAGAGAATTTCAAGGTCCTGATCGATAGGTTCAAGATCATTTTTTTCTTCCTTGGCACAGTTGATTTCAAGAAGATCGTTTTTAAAAAGAGGAAGATCATGGGTAACGATCTGATGATTGACACAGATCCTTTTTTCCATCTTTAAAAGATGGCGCTGTTTTTTGGAAAAGAAATGTTTTGTGAGCCATTCATCCAGCGTCGTTTCATTTTTGATCGTTTCTGTTAATAAAATCGGTTTCATATGAACATTATAGCCTAAAAATATGATAGAATAAAGAAAAAGTGAGGTCATGGTATGAGCATAAAAACAAATGCGAAAGCATTCTGGACATATTTTTTAAAAAACAGGGAAAAGATTGAAGCGGCTTTACAGGCCAATGATCCGGATAAGATCAAGGAATGGGAAAAGAAGCTGGGTGATGAATGTCTAAAGACAGCCGGCTGTTATCTTTCTTTGGAAAAAGATGATGCATTGAATCTATTGGTCTTTGAACCGATGAAAGATAAGACAAGCCAGATCATCTGTGTCTATCTTAAAAAGTTTGCGCCAAAAGCACTTTCTGATAACTGGATCATCTTTGACTGCATCCCGCCTTTGAGTGAAAAGATCTATCATTATCGTTTCCAGGTAGAAGAAAAATATTATACGATCGATGATATCAGGATCGGTTTTATTAAAACACCCAAGGTGCAGGACAGCTTTTCGGTATCGCTTGTATGCGAAGCCTTTGATAAGATGAATGAGAATGAAAAGGAAGTCATTGGTTCAACATTCGTAGAAAATGTCTTAGGTGATCTTGTCGTCAATAGCTATGTGGAGAAGATCGATAGTTCTTCAAGTGAAAAAGAAGGGGTCAAATATGTTCCTTTAAGAGAAGGGTATGATGAGATCATTGATTTTATGGAGCTTCATAACTATAAGACATATAGTGACTGTACCCAGATTTATACGGTTTATAAGTTAAATGAAGATCAGGTCAGCGATGAATTATTGAATGACCGTATCTTAATATCGACGATCCAGCCGTTGAATTTTGTGGAAGTGATGAATCATGAGCGTACTTCTTTGAATCAGATCACACGTTTGCAAGGAGAGGTTGGCTTTCTGGTGCTTGAAATTGATGAATTTAATGAGAAAGAAGCTCAAAGAAAAAGAGTTCTTGAAAAAGAACTCAATGACTTGTTGTATGATTTGGGAATTGCCCGTATCTGTGGCAGTGGTATTGCGTTAAAGCGCATTTACTTTGAAGTCTTTATTTTTGATAAAGAGGATTTTAAGAAAGCGATCGTTAAGGTCGTTGCCAATCTGAAATTGCCAATGACTTATATTCCTTATTGATAAAAGGCTTTGCATAACTGAATGATGGCTCTTTTTTCAATGCGGGATACATAGGAACGGGAAATGTTGTATTCCTGGGCAATGGCTTTCTGGGTCATTTCTTCATGATTAAAAAGACCATAACGTTTGATGAGGATATCTTTTTCACGTTCATCAAGGATTTCAAAATGGGACATCATTTTCTGAATGTTTTCTTTTTTCATAAAAGTATCGATGACATCTTCTTCGGTATCTGCCAGACAGTCGATAAGGGAGAGCGAGTCATCATTATCTTTTTGAATCGTTTCGTTTAAAGAAACGGTCTGGGAATGTTTCTGATTGACGCGTAAGGCCATCAGAATTTCATTTTCAATACATCGGGCGGCATAGGTTGTCAGCTTATGACCGCTTTCCATCTTAAAGGTGTCGATGGCTTTGATCAAACCAATGGTACCCACACTGATCAGATCATCTTTGTCCATTTTTTTGATGTCGTATTTTTTAACGATATGGGCGACCAGACGAAGATTGTGTTCAATCAGCATATTGCGGGCTTCATCATCCTTTAAGGCCAAACGTTCAAGATAGTGCAGCTCTTCTTGTTTTGTCAAAGGGTCTTTAAAGCGTTTGTTTTGAATGAAGCCGCAAAATCCTAAAAATTCCATAAAACCAAGCTGTAACATTTCAAACATGATTCACCTCAGTTAAGTATATGTTGATGGTCGTAATTTATTATGGAACATGCAGATGTTTGATGATCGAGAGGAGGACATATGAGTGGATTTTTACCGGTAACTTATGAAGAAATGAGAGAAAGAGGCTGGGAACAGCCGGATTTTGTGTATGTATGCGGTGATGCCTATGTGGATCATCCAAGCTTTGGAGCGGCGATCATCTGCCGGACGCTGGAAAGCCATGGCTATAAGGTGTGCTTTTTGGCCCAGCCGGATTGGCGCAGCGTAGATGATTTTCAACGGTTTGGAAAGCCACGGTTAGGTTTTTTAGTATCAAGCGGTAATATTGATTCGATGGTCAATCATTACACGGTGGCCAAAAAGAGAAGAAAAAAGGATGCCTATACACCGGGCGGTGTGATGGGAAAACGACCGGACAGGGCTGTGATCGTTTACTGCAACAAGATTCGTGAAGCCTATAAGGATGCGGTCATTCTGATTGGCGGTATTGAGGCCAGCCTGCGACGTTTAGCTCACTATGATTATTGGAGCGATACGGTCAGACGTTCGATTTTATTGGATTCCAGTGCTGATTTACTGATGTATGGTATGGGTGAAAACAGCATCATTGAGATTGCGGATGCCCTTGACAGCGGCTTAGATGTGAAATATCTGACATATCTGGATGGAACCGTCTATAAGACCAAGGATTTAAGCGTGGCCTATGATCCGATCATCCTGCCTGATTTCAACAGCGTGAAAAATTCTAAAAAGGAATACGCCAAAAGCTTTAAGATCCAGTATATGAATACCGATCATTTCAATGCCAGAACGCTTGTAGAACCTTATGAGGACTGTTATGTCGTACAGAATCGTCCGAATCGTCCATTGACACAGCAGGAATTTGACGATGCCTATGCCCTGCCTTATATGCGTACTTACCATCCTTCTTATAAGGAAAAAGTACCGGCTATTGAAGAAGTCCGTTTTTCTTTGATATCGAATCGTGGCTGTTACGGGGCCTGTAATTTCTGTGCGCTGACCTTCCATCAGGGACGGATCATCCAGGCAAGATCGCATGAAAGTATTATCAATGAAGCTAAAAAGATTACCGAGGAACCTGATTTTAAGGGTTATATTCATGATGTGGGCGGTCCTACGGCCAATTTTCGAGAACCTGCCTGTGCCAAACAGCTGACCCATGGTGCCTGTGTGAACAGACAGTGTTTATGGCCAAAACCTTGTAATAATTTAAAGGTCGATCATACGGATTATCTTTCGCTCTTACAGGAATTAAGAGCTTTACCGAAAGTTAAAAAGGTCTTCGTGCGCAGTGGTATCCGTTATGATTATCTCATGTATGATAAAGATGAGAAATTTTTCAGGGAGCTTGTCCGCTATCATATTTCAGGACAATTAAAGGTGGCTCCGGAACATATCAGCGATAGGGTCTTGGATAAGATGGGAAAACCAAGGAGTGGTTTATATAAGAAATTTGTGGAGAAATATTATCGGCTGAATGAAGAATATGATAAGAATCAGTATCTGGTTCCTTACCTGATGAGCTCTCATCCGGGAAGTGATCTTCATGCGGCTATTGAACTGGCGGAATATCTCAGAGATATCCACCATCAGCCAGAGCAGGTCCAGGATTTTTATCCGACACCCGGAACCCTGTCAACGGCCATGTATTATACCGGCATCGATCCTCGTGACAACACGCCTGTCTATGTGCCAAAAAGCGCTCATGAAAAAGCCATGCAGCGTGCTTTGATGCAGTACCGTTCACCGGCCAACTATGATCTGGTGTATGAGGCACTTACAAAAGCAGGACGTCAGGACCTGATCGGCTTTTCAAAGAAATGTCTGATCCGTCCAAGATCAGTGCAGAAAGGAAGAAGTTATGAGCAAAACAAAAAAAATCATCATCGCCGCTAGCTTTTTGATATTGCTTTTTATCGGCTATGGCATTTATAAGATAACTTTAGGAGATCATGATTCAAAAGTTATTCAGATAACCATTAAAAATGAGGATACGCTGGTTTATGATCAGCAAGTGGATACGAATGCAGCTACCTTAGGTGAATTATTAGAAGAACTGAAAGAACAAAAAGAAATCTTGCTTGAAAGTGAACAAAGCACCTATGGCATGTATATTACAGGCATGGGTGTGGATGAGCTGTATAGGCAGGATGAGGCGGGTGGTAAATATTGGACCTATGATTCTGAAAATAATGCCCAGTGTATCAAAAACTCATTTTGTGATGCGGCGGATGTCCTTGTGATAGAAGATGGTGATCACTTTACCTTTACGCTGAAGGCCTATGAGTAAAATCAAAGAAATGACCCTGATCGCACTTTTAAGTGCGATCTTAACGATATCCAAAGAAATCCTGGCCTTTTTACCCAATATCGAACTTGTAAGCTTTCTTTTGATCCTCTTCGGACGACATTTTAAGCTTGCCCATTCTCTACTGATCGCAACGATCTTTTGTTTCTTACAGATCGTCTTATATGGGTTTGGGGATTGGTCCATCATGTATTTCATCATGTGGAATGGATTGGTCATGATCAGTTTTTATACAAAAAACATCTTTAAAAATGAACATCAGCTCGCTCTTTTCAGTGGTGCTTATGGACTTGTGTTTGGCTTATTTTTCGCATTTCCTTATCTTATCTTTTCATTTGAAGCAGCCCTCTCTTATTGGCTTAAGGGATTGTTTTTTGACTTGATTCATGGAGTGGGCAATTATTTGATCATGCTGGTTCTTTATGAAAAAACAGATAAATATATTGGGGAGATATTTAAAGAGTTATGAAAATTGAACGTATTGAAGAGTATGATAAACGCTTTGAGAAAAGCATTATTGATCAGCATGGGGCCTATGTCATCAATGATGAAACCTATGCGTTTCAAGTATTGGACCGAAATACCTGCAGGGTAACATTTTCAAATATCAATTATTTAAATGAAGCCATGGAGGAATTTCGTTTTTTTGCGGGTCATGTCAGCCGTTTTGTTGATCAAAAGGGACATATATTAAAAGAATATGAACAGGTATCTTTTTTTGATATGAGATTAGAAGAGATTTATGTATCTCAATTTTATGTGAATGAAGAGAAAGTAAAAAGACTTTTGCCATATATAGATGAATTTTTGATACCAGTTACTAAGATAGATGGGAAAATCGTTTCGCTTGATGGTCATACACGCATGAAGATTGCTCAGTTAAAAGGAATCTCTCATGTCAGCTGTTATTTTGAAGATGCTGGTGATTATGCAAAGGATTTTATGGAAGAAGCACAACGCAGAGGTATTTTTCATGTCTTTGATATGCCTTTATTACCGAAACAAGAATATGAAGAAAAATGGCATCGCTTTTGTGATGATTATTTTAACAGGATTACTTAAAATAAATTAATCAAATTTCTTGTTGACAATCATCGCTACCGTGTTTCTTTATGGTCTTTGCAAGAACTGTGACGAATATGTTTGTATGTTGTAATTGGGGCTGAAAAGACTGATTCATTTAATAAAACGACTCATCAGAGTCGTTTTATTTGCGCATCAAAAAATAATCGGCTTTTTTCATGAATTAGCATTTCAATTTGATAAAGATAAAATCATTTGATATGGAAAATGAAAGAAGACTCAGTTTCTTTTTGGATAAAAATCAAGTATAATAGGGGAGATGAAAATAAACTGGTATCCGGATGAAATAAAGACAAGTCTTTTGGATGTTGACTTGGATCAATTAAAAAAAGAAGAGATCAAAGCAATTATCTGTGATGTGGATAATACTTTATGCACGCATGATGCACTTGTCATTTCAGATGAGAAGAAGACATGGATCAGAAAAGCACAGGATTTAGGACTGAAGGTGATTCTGATATCGAATAATCATGGCGGCAGGATTCAAAAGATTGCGGATGATCTGGGATGTCAGGCGTATGGCTTTTCACTTAAACCATTGCCCCATACTTATATGAAGATATTGAAAAAGAATCATCTTAAAAGAGAACAGGTGATCTGTATCGGTGATCAGCTGTTTACGGATATCTGGGGAGCTAAGGGAATGAAGCTGAGAAATATTTATGTAAGACCGATCAGTGAAGCGGATATCTTTTATACCCGTCTGTCCAGGAAAATAGAGAATAGGATCTT
>NZ_JBVAYM010000024.1:0-33053 GCF_055420025.1 Traorella sp. mt218 | reverse complement strand
AAGGTGAAGATTAATTCTCCACCTGTTTTTTCGGATCCTTTACAAAAGCCAGCAGCAATGCACCGATAACCAATGATGGGATCAATCCCAAGATACCATACTCTGCCTTACCTGTAACCGTCACAACGATCGTAATGATAAACGGTCCAAGAATTGCTGAGAACTTTGAAAAAATTTCAAAGAAGCCAAAGTATTCATTCGTATCTGCCTTATTTGGAATCAAAAGCGTATAATATGAACGTGATACTGCCTGAATGCCTCCTTGGAAGCAGCCTACCAAAAAGCCTAATGCCCAGATCAGATTCGTATTTTTAGAAATTTGTGAGCCTACCAGGACAACTACAAAATATCCGGCAATGGCCGCAAAAATCATCGGTTTGCCACCGAATTTATCCGTCAGCTTACCAAAAATGATTGCTCCCGGACAGGCAATGATATTGATGAAAATGACCACCATGAGCGATACGACATCGCTGACACCCATATCCGTAACTAAAGAAACTGCCATCGAAATAACCGTATTGACCGCATCAATATAGAAGAAATAAGCGATACAGAATATAAAGATATTTCTGTTTTTCTTGATATTTTTAAAAGAATCAATTAAACGCTGAAAGCTCTTAAGGACGAAATGATCTTCTTCCTCATGATAATGCAGCTGTTTAACATTCTTAATAAACGGACGTGAATGATATCCCCACCAGCATACGGCTGCCAGCATCGAGATCATGATTGCCATACGATAAGTCAGCGTAAAGCCGCCTAACACCAGATCACCATTTGCATCTCCAAAAAAAGTAACTAATGCGAAAGGAATAATAAAGATACAGAATGGAATCGCACTTCCTATATATCCCCATGCGTAACCGGCACTGCTCACCTTATGCATTCTCTCGTCTGTAGTAACATCGACTAAAAAAGCATCATAGAAAATATTGGCTGCCGTATAACCGATCATTGCGAAGACATAAATAACGACACAAGTACGATAATCAAAGATCGGCAATGCCAATAAAAAGCCGCCGATGATACCTACCGTTAAAAAGAATTTAAAGAATTTCATCTTTTTATCTTTATAATCGGCAATCGTACCTAATACCGGAGAAAGAAAAGCTAAGATCAGTGCATAGATCGTATTTCCCCATCCTACCCAGATGCTTCCTTCGTTTTCAGGTGCGATAAAACCAATCAGAAGCGGAAATAAGACTGTCATCGTTGTCAATGTCTGAGCTGAATTAGCAACATCATAGAGGATCCAACTGCTCTCCTGTAAAGTAAACCCCATTTTTTTCAATAATTTTATAAACATATCTCTACCTCTATTCACATAATACTTTTTCATTTTAACATATTCATTTATTTTTAAACAGTATTCTTTTGCAAAGAATATGTAAAATCAATGGAAATAATGGGTTCAAAGCCCTCTTTATGATTGAATATCGTTCATCTTTGTGATAAGATTGCTTCTAGCAAAGGAGTGAGAAGATGAAGAATGCGTAATGAAAACATATTGTTGAATCGTTGTTGAAATGTTTTTTTATTGCGCACTTTGTCATTCATACCAAAGGAGGTATGAAGATGCTCACTGTTAAAAATTTAAATATCACAAATCATTTAGGAAAACCATTACTTGACCATTTTGATATGGTCCTTAACGATAAAGAGAAAATGGCCATTATCGGAGAAGAAGGAAATGGCAAAAGTACGCTTATGAAAGCTTTATTGGGCATGGAACTTACTTATGTCAATGTTAGCGGAACGATCGACCGAAGTCATGAAAACATCGGTTACCTTTCTCAGACATTTGATCCGTCATGGAATCAAAGCACGCCCTATGAATATTGTTTAAAAGATAATGTGAATGACAACATTGCGCCAGAAAAATATAATGAACTTCAGAGAATTAATGAGTTGTGCATAAAACTACATCTACCCAGTAATTTTGTAGAAAGAGAAACATTGATTCAGCATTTAAGCGGCGGTGAAAAAGTAAAGCTGCAATTATTAAAAATATTAATGGAACCTGTAACGATGCTTTTTTTAGATGAACCTACCAATGATTTAGATTTATCTACATTAGAATGGCTGGAAAATTTTATAAATGAATATGAGCACGGTATCTTGTTTATTTCTCATGATGAAACCTTGCTTGAAAGATGTGCCACGGATATTCTTTTACTTGAACAGGTCAATAAGAAGACAAAGGTACGTCATTCTTTTTATCATGGTTCTTATACTTCTTTTCTTGAAACAAGACAAAGAACGATTGATAAAGAGGAGCAGCTTGCTCATAAAGAAAAACAGGAATATCTTGAAAAACAGCGCAAGCTTACTGATATCATGAACAGCGTACATCATTATCAAAATACGATTACTCGGCAGAATCCTGCAAAAGGCCGGCTTTTAAAGAAAAAGATGCATTCCCTGAAATCCATGGAAAAGCGTTATGAAAAAGAAGGTTATACAAAGCTGGATTCATTAGAAGAAGCCATTGATGTTTATTTTGATCCATTTGAATGGAATTCACAGAAAATTATCTGCGATTTGCATTATGATACGATTCAAACAGATGATCGAGTTTTGATTCAAGATGTCAATTTATTTGTCAAAGGAAATGAAAAAGTCGTCATCATTGGTGACAATGGCTGTGGTAAGACAACTCTGCTGCGAAAAGTTTATGAGGATTTAAAAGACAGAAATGATTTGAAGATTGGCTATATGCCTCAAAACTACACTGAAAAGATGAATTTAAATGATTCACCATTGTCTTTTTTAGCTCCTGAAAAAACCAGCGAACAAATCACCCAGGCCCGTACGATGCTGGGAAGGATGAAATTTACCCGTGATGAAATGGTTCAAATGATTGGAGAATGTAGCGAAGGACAAAAAGCAAAATTATTTATGATTCGTTTTATCATGGAAAAGTGTAATGTTCTTATCCTTGATGAGCCTACACGTAATCTGTCACCACTGAGTAATCCTGTTTTGAGAAGCATCTTAAATGACTTTGACGGTGCTATCATTTCTGTAAGTCATGATCGTAAGTATATTCATGAGGTATGCGATAAGATTTATCAGATAAAAAATGAAAGATTCATTAAAGAGGAAAATAATCATGGAGTATAATATTGATATTTTGGTTGCCGGATGTAACACCAGCTGTCAGCACTGCTATGTAAATGGGGGATATGAAAAGAGCATGTCCTTTGAAAATTATCAAAAATGTATTCAAATATTAAAACCAGTATTTGAAAAATTAAATAAGACATGTTCCTTTACTTTAGATAATGAGGTTTATAATCATCCACAAGCTTTAGAAATTCTGCAATTAACCCATCAGACGGTTCATGATTATTACTTTCATCATGGTTCCACAACAGGGATTGCCCTCATGAATCGAAAAGATAAAGATGATATTTTATCTTTATTGATCAAATATGATACCCCTTATGCCGGATTGACCTTTCATGGCGGTAAGAAGCATCATAATGAGATCGTTCATAATGAACAAGGGTTTGACACGTTAAAAGACACAGCTATTTATTTACATGAAAAAGGAATCAAAGTGTTCTTAAGCTTTATGATCAGTCAATATCTCATCAATGATCTTGCGGCTATTGATCAGCTGCTTCATGAAATACCTTATGATAGTTTTTACTTTGTAATCCCTAACTTTATGCCTACGACACGTATGATGAAGTATCAGAAAATACGTCTTACCTATGAAGATTATTCTATTTTGTTTGATTTCATGGATCAAAGGCACATTGATAGTGCTCAAATCAAGCAACAAGCCGCATCTTTTAACGAAAAGAATATACTGGTATCTTTAAATGAAGACTATTTAAAGAAGTTCTTTGCAAATGAACCAAAACAAGCCTTTTTCAAAGTTGATCAGCAACTGAACTTCTATTATGGCAATACCGGTGCTGTTTCACAACGTATCGGTAATCTCAAAGAAATGACTAGCGAAGAAATTCTTGATGCGATTCTACAAGCGAAACCTAACTATTATGACAGCAGTCTTATTCATTTAAGAAATTACTCTCATGATCAACTGTTTCACTTACCGCCTTCTGATAAAAATTATGTTTATCCGGATATCGCCAGTTGCCTTTATTATCTGATCTTAAAACAAAATCCTGTTATTGGTTTTCTCCAATAACAGGATTTTTACTATAACCCCATTTCTTTTTTCATTTTTTCAAGCTCATCTTCAACACTTGCTGATGCACCTGAATATTTAGCTTCCAGATTTTGCATAGGATCTGACTCTTCATTTAATTTACACAAACTAAACTATGGTTTCTAAAAAAGATATTAATTCATTAAAAATATCATTTACATTTTCATCAAGCCACTTTTTATCTGAAGTTTGAATTCTTCTCTGATACATTTTATTATTAAATGTCATTCTAATCCTTTTTATGATATCATCAATATTATTTTCATACATACCTTTATCTTGATAGATATAATAACTCAGACATTTCTTCAAATCATCTTGATTGATATACCTGATAAGATAATACATATCAAAGATATCTTTATATCTTGTTGAAACAGGTCCAAACTTTAATAAAGACCGTAACTTTTCGACAAACATTTGCTCATTCGTATTGATTAATAAACTTGCTCCATCTTCTGAAAAGGAAATATCAAAACAATAAACTTCTTGTTCTATATCGATATTTTTATGAACACCTAAATCAATCTTACTATTTAGCCGGTAACCTGTATCATCAATGATTTGTATAAAAACACGTTTCCCATGATAATCTTGTTGCTTTAATTCTTCAATCTTTCCTATACGAACAAATTTTATTCCCTGAATGCTATTTAACCTATCAATAAATAAATCAATTGACTCCTCTGATAATGAATACTTAATGAAATCAATGTCCAAATCTTGAGTTGCTCTACGGATATTATTCGTTTTACTTCTCATAACAACGCCACCTTTAATTGTGACATTTCTACACATCGGAGTTTCTGCTATTGCTTTAAGAATCAAATCCTGACAGACTTTTGCACTTGCATTGGCATCACTATATCCTTTTTCTTTTTCTTTTTCAATCAATTTCAAAAGGTCGATCACTATAAAACCTCCATTTGTAATGTTTCTAATACCATATTTGTTTTAGGTAAAACATATGCATATTCCTGAATTGTTCGCAGATCAAGATCATGAATGATTTTTCTATAATTTAATAGTATCTCTTTATAGTAATCAAATGGTAATTTATTTTTATTACGAATCAACTCAACTAACATTCTCTCTTTATTATATATTTTTATTTTGGTTGTATTATAAGTCATTTGAATGACGCCCAAATTAAATTCAGCACTATTTTCATATTTTTGTTTGACCCGTTTATCACTTATCTTTTTAGCTTTTTTTGGAGTTGACAAAAAGTATAAATCCGGAATAACATCTGTTAATCCATGATAATAAAATGCACTATTTAATGTAAAGATGGCATTAGGATACTTCATTGAAATCACTGCCAGTTCAGATTCATATTCTTTATCTGAATAGACACCTTTTTCAATTTTATATATCTGTTTTTGCTTTAAAGCTTGTTTCAATTTTCTATCTGTGCCAAACATTTCAATACATTGAGTGTACGAATATAACATATTTTGCCTCCGTTAGTATCAGTCGGTAAAACATAAATATTTACCGACCTTTGCTTTTTATACTAAAATTATACTAAGCTTCTTTACTTTGTCAATATATATCAAATGAAAGATCATCATGAAAATTATTCGTAAAAGATAAAACTTCAGTGTGCAAAAAAAATGATTCTTCATATAATAGAGCCTGATATCTCCCAATAAACTTATGAATATCCGGATATCCCTGTTTTCTTTATTATCTGATCCTAAACAAAATCCTGTTATTGGTTTTCTCCAATAACAGGATTTTTACTATAACCCCATTTCTTTTTTCATTTTTTCAAGCTCATCTTCAACACTTGCTGATGCGCCCGAATATTTAGCTTCCAGATCTTCCACAGGATCTAGCTCTTCATTTAATTCAGCCATAGCGTTTGCTTGATCCAGCATACGATCTGCTTTTTCTTCCATTCTTTCAAAAGCTCTCATCGAACTGCTGGCAGCATCCATAGAACCTGTAACCTTATTGATCTTTTCCTGAGTTTTCGCAACAGCTACCTTTGCTTTCACATTAGCTCTGCGCTGTTCGAGAGTCTGAATATCTTTTGTCAGTTTATCATGCATTTCACGCATTTTATTCGCATTTGCATGAGCGACTTCATATGATTTCTGAATATCTGCACCATTTGTTACATATTCCTGTTTCTTTGTCAGAAGTACACGTGCATCATCTTCATTTCCGGCTGTCAATGCTTTCCTAGCCATTGCGTCATATTTTTCAATCTGTTCATTATTTTCATCCAGCATACGTTTTGTACGCTTTTCTTCAGCCATGACACCGGCTGTTTCTTTCTTGACATCTGCCAATTCTTCTGTCAGCTGACGCATATATTCATCGATCATTTTTGCCGGATCTTCACATTTATCTAAAAGTGCGTTGATGTTAGCTGACATGATATCTTTAAATCTTGCAAGAATTCCCATAGTGTATAATCTCCTTTCACTCACCGTATTTTTCTTCCAGATCGCTTGTATCTGTACCAAAAGTTTCCAAAGGCTTATCTAAGATTTCCTTTGTATATTCCTCTTTTTCTTTTTCTCTTTGATGTTTGCTTTTAATTATCTTGTAAATAATGAATACAATAAGAACTGCTCCTCCGGCTATCACCACGATTTTCATGACATCCCAGCCATTGGTAGGTCGGCTCATGATGGATTCCCCTGTATCTTTAAAAGTATCGCCGATCATTTCTTCTATTGAAAGAGAAGTATCATAATAGTTTTTTTCGAAGTTTCCCCAAAGGATCGATATGGCTTCATTATCCATGATGCTGTCTGCCGCATAACCACTGAGATAACGGAATTCGCCTTCCATTTCGTATTCTGAATCATTCAAGCACGAGAAATAGGCAAATATGAAATGCCCCTCATCTGTAAATCTTTCTTCATACAATGTTTCCAGATAATTATCTGCCGCTGTGGCATCAAATGAGCTTCCATTCCAATAGTCATCACTGTAATTGATCATGACTACATATGGCTGGATACCCGTATCTGCATAAAAATCTTCTAATCCATCAATCAAAACATTCCTGTTCCGGATCCATCCCAATTCATCTTCATACCAGTCTGTCTTATTAACAACCCCTACCAAAGGTTCTCTTTGAGTCGTATTATCTGGTACGTCAGATGAGGAATGGGCGATTCCACCGAAAATCAAGCCTCCGAATAAAGACACAAGTACGAATCCAAGGATGATAATCGCTAAAATAGCACCAAATACTGAACCACCGGAGCGATAATATCGAGGTCTTCGATATCGTGGTCCCCCTATAAATACCGTTCTTCCCGGTCTTGGCGGTGGCGGTGCTTGATGAAAGCTATGTGATGATCTTCCAAAAGAAGATCTTCCCGATGAAGAACGACTTCTGCTGAATCCTCCAGAAGAACGTCCGCCTCTGAATCCGCCTCCGCTGCGTGACCCGCCGCCACTACTGCGGCCTCCACCACTTCTGCCCAAAACATCACCTCCATTTGATGAAACAATTATATCAAAAATAGATTTTAAATACCATTTGAAATGACAAAAGTGTTATTGTGTCATGATTGTCACAATGATTCTCATAAAGAAGATAAACTCTTTTCCATACGCCTATCAGCTTCCAGTTATCAAACAAAAAAAGGATCCGTTAAGATCCGTTATTCTTGTGGCTTTAAAGGCCCATAGAAATAAGAAGCTGTTGCACCACCATCAACCAAAAAATCTGCTCCGGTAATAAAAGCTCCTTTCTCACTCATCAATAGCTCTGCCACATTCGCAACCTCATCGGCTGTTCCCGGACGTCCTGCCGGACATTTCGCAAACATATTTTTATAGAAATCTCCACGAGGTCCATTAAATTCATCAATAGCCAATGGTGTTACGATGATGCCCGGTGAAATTGAATTAAGACGGGCACCTTTTTCACCCCATTTGACCGCTTCTGCCATGACACGTTTTTCATTGCATCGTTTTGCCATCTGATATGCATGAAGCGTATCTTTGATGTTTTCAGGCTTCAAGATTTCTAAATCAAGAAGTTCTTCAGTTTGTGTACAAGCAAGCCATTCATCTTCCTCTGCACTCAGCTGTGCCATGCGATGTCCGGATTGAGATGAAATCGTAATTCCGACACCACCTTCCGCAATCACTTTACCCACTTCTTCCAAAAGCACTGCTGTACCATACAGATCCACTTTTAAAATGGCTTCGATCGGTGCCTGACTCGGTGAAACACCGGCAGCATTCACAAGCATCGTAATCTCACCATACTTCTGTGCTTCTGTTATTAAATGCTTGATCGATGATCTTGATGAAAGATCCATTTCTAAAGGAATTACATGAAATCCTGCCTCATTCATGATCTTTGCAACGGCTTCTGCATTTTCGATTTTTTTATCACCTACTACAATTGTTTTTCCATAACCCATGCGACGTGCAATCGCCATTCCGATCTGACCTGCACCTGTTAATATCATTACTTCTTTTCTCATACTTTTCTCCTTTTCTTACTTTCTAAGCCAATCTAATACTGCCTGATGACAATGATCTGCACTTGATCCATGAATCGCTAACCCTTTTTCTATGATAGCTCCTTTACATGTATCAGCAAGTTTTTGTGGTGTATTGCTTAAACCACTGCCCTCATGGGTACAAAACGGATAGATCTTCTTTCCATGCCAGTCAAAAGACTCTAAAAATGTATAAACTGCCATCGGCATATCTCCCCAATAATTTGGATAACCTATATAAATTTCATCATAAGCATCAAGATTACCAGGAAGATTCATAATTTGCGGTCTTGCTTTTTTACGCAAATCTTCCTTTGCCTGTGCAATACAGGTATCATAATCTTTCGCATAAGGAATCTGCTGTTTGATTTCAAAAAGATCTGCACCTGTTTCATCAGCAATCATTTTCGCTACCTTCGCCGTATTGCCAACTTTGATATAGCGATATTCTCCACCAAAATAATTCTCATCTGCTCTTGAATAATAAACAACTAATTTAGACATATCATCATCTCCTATTTCTTTTCAAACTCTCTGGCAACATCCTCTAACAATTGGCGGATCGGTAAGTGTTGCGGACATGCCTGATCACACTTTCCACATTTGATACAATCAGAAGCCTTTCCTTTGCCACCGGCTGTATGAACCATGTTGTAATAATAATCAGCATTCCAATCATGATGGATCTGTTTTGTATTCATAACCGCAAATAAATCAGGAATCGATATATTTTTCGGACATCCTGCAACACAATAGCGACATGAGGTGCAAGAAATCAGATTCATCAAATGAAAAATGTCACATACCTGATCAATGGCCTTTCTCTCTTTTTCATTTAAAGGCTTGAAGTCTTTCATATGATGAATATTATCCTCCATCTGTTCCATATTGCTCATACCCGATAAAACCATCATGATTCCTTCAAAACCGGCGGCAAAGCGAAGGGCATAACTGGCATAAGATGCATTTCCTAACGCATCAAAAACCTGTTTTGCTTTATCAGGAAGATTGACAAGATTGCCACCTTTCACAGGTTCCATAGCGATGACCGGTTTATTCATCTTTCGACATACTTCGTAACATTTTCTGCTTTCAACTGCCGGATCTTCATAATCAAGATAATTAAACTGAATCTGAACCACTTCAATTTGAGGATATTCTTTTAATATCTCCTCCAAAACTTCTGCCCGGTCATGAAAAGAAATACCAAAATGACGAATCTTTCCTTCATTTTTTAATTCCAAAGCTGTTTCATAAGCATGACATTTTTTAAAATAAGCAAACTTATCTTTACTTTGCGCATGCATCAGATAAAAATCAAAATAATCAACACCACAAGCCTCTAACTGACTTTGAAAGAAAGGCCGAATATCCTCCTGCTTCTTAAAAAAGAAATTCGTCAGTTTATTCGTAAGCACATAACTTTCTCGCGGATAACGGCTCGTTAGACAAGTCTTCAGGGCTGTTTCGCTTTTCCCATTTAAATAACCGTGAGCCGTATCAAAATAGTTAAAACCATTTCCAATAAATGCATCGACCATCCGACACATTTCATCAACATCGACTTCTTCATCTTTCATTGGCAATCGCATACAACCAAAACCAAAGTTTTTCTTAATACGCTCCATCCCATTCACCTCCTAAACGTTTACCTGATTCATAAGCTTCTAAATAAGCAGGATGTTTATAAATATCACCTTTATCCCATGCGCCCATACTATAAATCACACCTGCTTCTTCCGCATGTTCCAAACAACCAAGAAAACCTCTCAAAGACATCAAAGCAGCTTGGGCTGCCTCACGTTGCGGATCAGCGGCTGTTACGATAAAATAAAATTTTTTATCTTTGATTTCCCGATAATTCGAAAGACAGCGATCGATCAATATCTTTATCTGTGCTGAAAGCGAGTAAAAATAAATTGGCGTCGCCATAACGATCACATCTGCTTCGATCATCTTTCTAAGAATATCTGCCATATCATCTTTAATAGAACAGACATGATCTTTCATACAACCATAACAGGCATTACATGGCGAAAGCTTTTTCTTGCGTAAGTGGATATTGATGATCGAATGTCCGCTCTCCATCGCACCCTTTGCAAACTGATCACACAAAACATCAGAATTTCCATCCTTACGAGGACTTGAACGAATTACAACAACCTTCATCTCATCCCTCCATCCATCTATATTATAAAAATCTGACAAAACTCAATCAATTTGAAATAAAGTGCTTATCCATAAGTTTTTCTTATACGTTTTCACATATCATTCATATAAAAACCATAAATAAAAGATAGCCAATCAACAGCTACCCTTTTATCAAAATTTACTTTTCAAGATATCCGCAAATTCCTCTATATAATAACCCGAATTATCCTTTTTCCAAAATAAACAATATTTTCGCGTGATCTGGGAATTTCCTCGATACAAAGGAATACGACATATCGAAGTAGTGAAATTCAATGTTTCACCACTTCCCTCTACCGGCATAAAACCCTGTCCGCCAATCACCATCAATCGTGCCTCTTCCAAATTCTCCGCATAGATAAACTCTCCCTGAAAACCAATCACGCTTTGATAATATTCTCTCTCCGTTTCTTGTTGCTCCTTTGAAGCAACCAAGATACAAGGAATATTTTTTAACTCCTGTGGAGCGATCGAAGAAAGCTGTGACATCGGATTTCTAGAGGCAATTTCAATATATTCATTATTCGTTGTCAGAATCAAATTGATATATTCATCCGAAAATGCCCTTCGTTGATCATTTAACACCAAATCAGCTTCACCATTTCTCAACATGTGGAAAAGATCTTCATGATTGCCATAGATAAGCTGAACAGATACAAGAGGATACTTTGTGGAAAACTCTTCTAAAGCCAAATGAAATTCATGTCCGCTATAACTACGCAAATAACCAATCTTCAATACAGCTTCATCACCACGGGCAATCTTCAACGATTCCTGACATAACTTTTCATAATCTGCCATTAAAACCAAACTCTTTTTATAAAAATGCTCACCGGCAGGAGTCAAAACAAAAGAACGATTCTTTCTTTCTAACAATTGAAAACCAAGCTCTCTTTCTAAAGACTGAATTTGTTGAGA
This sequence comes from Traorella sp. mt218, assembly GCF_055420025.1. Lineage (NCBI taxonomy): Bacteria > Bacillati > Bacillota > Erysipelotrichia > Erysipelotrichales > Erysipelotrichaceae > Traorella > Traorella sp. mt218. The sequence goes on along the minus strand of NZ_JBVAYM010000024.1, from coordinate 21,275 downwards.
TATAGCTGATTGTGAGATATGACACTCCTGGGCAGCCTCCGAAAAACTATGATGACGAACAACCGCCTGAAAATATTTAATTTGGCGAAGCACAAGACCACCTCCAGCAATTCAATTATAACACAATAAAGGCGAGTTACATACCCGCCCTGGCTCATTCAAATTCACCTTACAATATGTCTTCTTTCTTTAATATAACCAATCACAAACATGACTAAACTTATTATTAGCCAAAGGGATGCCGTTAAAATCAGTGACGACGCCATAACACCACCTATGTTTTTAAATTCGCCCCACCATAGGTTTGTATCATAAGCAATCATACTTGGAATATTTTTATAAGGACCTGGCCAATTTCCTGTAAAATAAGGAAATATAAGAACACATAAACTGATAATAGCGGCTATAAACCGATTTTTCGTAATACAAGATAAAAAGCCTGTCATAGATGCCGTTGCTAACAAAGCTGTTAAGAGAACACCTATATCAGTTAAGATCAGCTCTTTATAAGTAAAAAGAAAGAACTGTGATTCTGAAACTAAATTCCAATTTCTTATTGGCACAAGATATCTAACATAACCTACTGCCATGATCACAAACCCAATACAAATCAATATGGATAAAATCAGCATTGTGATCCATTTTGCAAAATATACCTGTCGATTTCCTTTCTGAGAACAAGCTAATAACTGATCGACATGATTCGATCGTTCGATAGAAAATACATCTGCACATAAAATAACCATCAATAAGATCAGCAGCAACCGACTAAATACCATATTCGAATCACCAAGCATACGATCTAATGTTTCTAACCCAACCTCTGAATCAACATAAGTAGAATTAGATAGAAATTTATAGTTCAGCCAATTTACATAATTCTCATCAATCAGGTCAAGATTATCTTTACTAGCAAAATCCATCTGTAAATAACCTAGATGTATATTAATATAATTACTATCGTATTCATTTATTTCATAATTTTCATTTTTTATATCATCATAGTTAATAAGATGTTCTTTTTTATTAGCGAGCATATCATAAGAAGGATTAAACATCATAGATAATATTCTGGATTTATCTTGATTTTTATAAATCAAATTCAATGAAAATGTTTCATCTTCATCATAATAAATATCTGGCCAATTTACACCATATTGGTATTCAGCCTTATCTTGTGCATCATATATTTTTTGTTGCAACTCTTCAATTTCACTTTCAGACATAGTGCCATTCTTTCCTGCTTCTATGATTTCTAGATAATTATCTCCATAGTACTCTTTCATCACCTCATCGTCGATCTCATCCATCTGAAGGCTTTCAATATAAGAGTTATATAAATCCTGCTTTTCTTTAAGATATTTTTCATCTGCATTACCGGCATGAAGGTGCTTAAACTCATCTATATATCGCATTGTTTCAATATCTGTCAAATTATCACCTTCTAGCGAAATATTTGCATCGCGTGCTGAATGATAATAACCGGATGACTGCTCCCTTATCATATAGAAACATGTACCAAATATCAGGATCAGCAATAACAGATTAAATTTACTTTTGAATATCTTCCTTAATTCATATTGTACGAGTTTTATCATAGTTACCTCACGATATGTTTTCTTTGTTTTACATAACAACCAATCATAAGAATGATTGAAATAATGATCCAGAATAGACAAACAAGAGTTGCGGTATGAATAATTGTACCGCCTAAATCAACAATAGGAAGTAAATAGCCAGCCACTCCAGATGAGAAGCTAAAATATGTATGACCCATCAGCATCGTTAAAGGCATGATCGCCAGCCATAAATGACCATTTGTCATTAATATTGGAAATACTACAAATATGATCATGATGATCGCACTGACGAATCTGTTTTTTGTCAAACAGGAAAGAAAAACACTTAATCCTGCCACACATAAAAAGCTACAAAATACAAGACCCATTTGTCTTACAAGTATCTCAATACAAGAATACAAAATAAATATATACCCGAAATTACCCAGTGAAAAACCATAAGAGGCCAGATGCAAATTTTTAATATCAAAAAATAATGAAACTACAAGCACATTAATCATTGACGCAAGAATAAATACTGAAATCACTAACAACAGCATCGTTATAATTTTAGCTGTTGTTATCCTTTTATATTCTTTTGCACATGATAATAAAGCATCTATTTTCTTATTTTTTTCACCTGCAAATAGATCTGTACCTATTACTATAAAAACTAACAAGTAAATCACATAAATTACATACACATCAAATGACTGAATAAGAACACCAGCCCCGATCGTTGTATCCATTTGTGAAGAAACATTTTCATATTTTTCGTTTAGCCAATTGATTTGATTCATGTTCATCTGTGAAACAAGATATGGATTGAAATAACCCAAAGTATCTATATAACCAAAATCTTCAATTTCTGTTTTACCATCGATTTGTGAAGCTATGATTTTATTTTCTTTGGACTGATTTAAAACATCTAAATAAATGTTTTTATCATTATTCCAATAGTCTGAATCAAAATAAATATTATGTAGATTATACGCATACGCTTCCATTCCAGATTTGTAATATAAATTCAACGTAAATTGGGTAGAACCATCATCTGGATATTCAATAGGTGCATAATCATAGCCGAATCGCTGACTTCTTTCCTCAACAAAGTGAATATATTCCCACATTTCTTCTTCACTCAATGATCCGTTTTTCCCTGCAATGATCATCTCTTCATAGTTATCTCCATAAATCTGAATCATCTTTTCCTTATCAAGAATTTCAACCAATTTATCATAATATTCATCATTCCATTCATTGATATATTCATCGTTTACAATACCTTGATGCTGGGCATAAAATTCATCAAGATATTGTTTATATTCAATTTGATTTACTGCCTCATCTTGATTGATATAATAATTTAAATAACCCGGAGATAATACAATTTCTTTCAACGCAAGACATTGGATAGCAATGGCTGCTATCAGCAATATCAAATTAAATTTACTTTTTAATATCTTTTTCAATTCAAATTGTACGAGCTTTAACATAATTACCTCACGATATATCTTCTATGTTTAAAATAACACAATATAAATAACACAATAGCGATTAAGCACCATAGTACACAGGCATAGAAGGCTTTTGAAACGATCATAGAACCCACTTTCATCATATTGATGCCAATTATATCATTCCAGCTTAAATAATTCCTCGTATCTAACATCATACCCGGAGTGAAGACATTTTTACTTAAGGTCAACACAACGATTAAAGCAAATGTCAGCAAAAATCCAATAAATTTATTCTTGAAAAGCATTGAAATAAAGGCAGTGATGCCGGAAACAGCCAAAAACGACATAAATATCAAGGAGATTTCAGTAAGTAAAATTTCTTTATATGTATAAATACCTTCAAAAATAAATGGGCGATTTTCAATCCAATCTACATAAACAATATCCAGATTTCTTATCGGAACGATCAAGCGAACAGTTATCCACGCTGAAAAGAGATAGATCAACAGCAAAGCTAAAGGAATCAGGATGGCTGTTAATATTTTAGCGCTTATGACTCTGTTATATCCTCTTTTTATACATAACAGTATTGACTCCGTATCATATTCATGATCGATCGTAAACACCTGACAAACAATGATGACAATACATAGAAGCAATACAACTAAAAGGGGATTGTTTTGGGTAGTTAATGCTTGTGCAAGCAATGTGGCCCCTACCCCGGAATCTGTATATGCTGAACCATTTAAATATTTCTGATTCTCCCATTCAATATATTCTTCTTCAACCTCTTCATTTACGCGCCAATAATATTTATCTGTAACCCTTCCTCCTACGATATAATTCTTATTATCGGCAAGTTTTTCTTCCTTATCATGAAGTATTTCTACCGTATAGTCACCTGTATAGGATTGACTGCCATATAAAAGCAGATTCAATAAATTTCGGCTCTCTTCCTTTTTATAAAAATATCTGATCGTAAATGTTTTATCTTCTTCATCGACTCCATCCATCCCATATTTCTCATAAGCAACTTCATTGGATGTCAGAACACATGCTTCAGATTTACAAAGTTCATTATTTTCTTTTGCCTTTTCATTGATTGCCGCAATTTCATGATCGCTCATGCTTCCATCAATACCTGCCTGTATGACAGCCTGATAATTTTCACCATAAGTCATGATCATTTTTTCTTCATCTATTTCATCAAGATGATAGTTTTGAATAATTGAATTTTCTGTTTCTTTTAATTCATCAATATAATGATCATCAATTTTGCCGGCATGTTCATGTAAGAAAGTATCCGCATATTGATAAACTTCTGTATTACTTAGAATTTCTCCATCAAAAGAAGCATACTGCTTTATTGGAGATAAGTGATTTATATTCTTCAGATGTAAGACACCTAAACAAAGAATAAATGCTAATAAGATCAAAAAACAATTAAATTTAATCTTCATTAGTTTTTTTATTTCAAAATAAACAAGCTTACCCAAAGCATTTCCCTTCTTTCATGAATTCATTTTCCCTTCATACCTGCTCTATCTTCCGTTTATAATTGATCACTCAGACGTTCCATGGCTTCATCTTGAAAATGGTATAAATATAGATCATCTAATCCAGGTTCTACTGCTTTTGCATTTTCAAGCGGTTTATCTGAAACGATCCGTAAAATATATTCATTCTGATGTTTCTTCACATTGACAACGATATGATTCATCATATATTCTTCTGCCTGTTTTCGATTACAGCTTGCTTCAAACACTTTATTTTCCATTTCCAAGAGAAGCTTTTCCGGCTCATCATAATATAATACTTTTCCTTTTTTCATTAAAATAATCTGATCGGCAATGGATTCAACATCACTGACGATATGTGTTGACAGTAAGACGATGGCTTCTTCACCAATACGGGAGATCATATTTCGTAACACGATCCTTTCCTTTGGATCAAGACCTGCTGTCGGTTCATCCAAAATCAAAATCTTTGGCTCATTTAATAAAGCCTGCGCAATTCCTACTCTTCTTAACATACCTCCCGACAAGCTTTTTATCTTTGCCTTTCTTTTATCTTCTAGGTTTAGCTTTATTAATAGCTCATCGATCTTCTTTTTATAAAATTCTTTCTTCAATCCTTTGACCACACTCATATATTCTAAAAATTCCTGTATGGTGAACGACGGATAAAAACCAAGATGCTGAGGCATGTAACCTAAGTTTGTCACGTAGCTGTCATAATTTTTTAAAATTTCCTGACCATCATAATAAACATGACCCGTTGTTGGCGGCAGAATACCACAGATCATTTTCATCATCGTTGTCTTACCGCTGCCATTGGCTCCTAAAAGACCAATGACCCCTTTATTCAACTTTAGATCAACATGATCAACGGCCACTGTTTTTGAATACTGTTTTGTTAATCCTTCAAGAATGAGTTCCATAAATTATTTCCTTTCCCAATTGAAATTCGTGCTGAATGAACATAAATACCAAGGCAATATAAACCAAAAGATAATAAAAGAAGTAATAAAATAAGTTGATTGCTGACAAATCTTACTTCTTCAAATTTTAGAACAGTCAGTATAAGCAAGTAACTGCAGGCATACGTAATGATCACGACCGTCTTATTTACGATCCAGTCAATGACCAATAAGGCAATACCACTTATAAAATAAAGGGGAATCAAGCTGTATAAAAGTGCAGGAAGAAACGAAAAGTTATTTTGTACGCAAAGGATCGCATTCAAAAATAACGTACATATAATGCTGACAAGAAGATAAATGTTAGATTTATAGACAAAGATCTTCGAGGAGTTATACTTGACGCTTTTTAAAAGTTCTTCCATTCCGATGATGCTTCCATGCATATAATCATATAAGGTCAGCGTACCTAAGACACCCACATTCAACAGGCAAATACTGTAATTATTCATAGGCTGTACCATTGAAATAAAGCAGAAGAACAGCGTTGACAGAATCGACAAGCCACAAAATTTCATACTTTCCATCTTGAAAAAGCTAAACCAGATCTGATGCGTGTTTTCTTCATACATGACCTTCCGCTTGGAAAGCTTCAGCTTCGAAAGCTCGATCGTTTTTTTCATATGCTCTTCATCAATTTCAATAAACTGCTTATATTTCGCTTTTTCTTTCATTCAATCTGCCTCCTTTCATCAATTCTTCTAATTTCATCAATGCCTGCCGATGTCTTGATTTAGCGGTTGACTCCGGTATCTTTAATATATCCGCAATATCCTTAAATTTCATTTCATGATAATAACGAAGAATGATGATTTCCCGGGAAATTTCACTTAACTGCGAGATATACTGCATCATCATATCCCGATCAGCGTTTTTCATAGCGATCGTATGCGGATCTTCTGCCATCGCAATCCTTGATTCATCGAGTTCCTGATCATCTAAATAATTCAAACTCTTATAATAGTTATTGGCAAGGTTAATGCCGATACGAAACAGATAATTACGCAGCTTATCCTCTTCATTGTAGCGATCGATATTTTCCACAAACTTTAAGAATACCTCTTGGGTAATATCCTTTGCCCGATCACTTTGTTTCATTTTACGGTACAGAAAAGCATACACCTGTGGATACATTTCCGTAATGATCGTTTCCAGTGCTTCCTGATTGCCATTTTTGATTTGTAGGATAAGTTTTCGTCTGTTCATATTGGCTCCTTCACCTATATAACAATTCTATCATGAAAAAAGTTTGGTTTTTTCTGAATTTTTGTCAAAAAAAATGAAGCTTTACTTCATCTGTCAAAGTTGATAAGATAGTATCTAATAAGTGAGGTGTCATACATGGGAAAAATTGCGGCTTTTTTTGATATTGACGGGACTTTGTACCGTGAAGGATTGATTACTGAAGTGTTTAAAAAATTTATTACACATGAATTGGTCGATGAAAGTCTTTGGCATGATGAAGTAAAACCAACTTTTATGAAATATGATCGCCGTCAGGGAGAATATGATGATTATCTTAATAAGATGGTCGATATTTATAAAGCAACGCTCATTGGTTTATCCAATGAACATATCTTACATATTGCTGATACGGTCATCAGACAAAAAGGGGAACGTGTTTATACGTTTACCCGTGACGAGATCCTCCATCATAAAAAAGAAGGACATCTCGTATTTGCCGTTTCCGGATCACCTATTGAATTAGTGGAAGCCATGGCCCGTAAATATGAATTTACCGATTGCAGAGGCACGATCTATGTGACAGATGAGCATGGACGTTATACCGGTGAAGTGATTCCGATGTGGGATCATAAAAGCAAGAAGAAAGCGATCTTAGAGCTTGTTAAGGATTATGATATTGATTTGAGTCAAAGCTATGCCTATGGAGATACCACCGGTGATTTTACGATGTTTGAGCTGGTTGGACACCCTTATGCCATCAACCCTACAAAAGAGTTATTAGAAAAAATAAAAGCTTCTGAAGAAGTAGCAAAGAAGATATCGATCATCGTAGAAAGAAAAAATGTCATCTATCAGATGAATGAAAGTAACTTGAAGCATTTATAATTAAAAATTCACGTGAATTCTTCTTATAAGAAATTCACGTGAATTTTCATTTGCATTTTTATTTATTATATGGTATGTGCCTGATCCAGTAAGGTCTTCATCTTCAAAGCCAATCCCTTGGTCTTTTCAACGCTTAATGAACAGATACCTACACGGATGCCTTTATTGACTTGAACGGTGAAAATATGATGTTCCATCAAAAGGGCATGATATTTTTCCTTCAGATCATTGTCTTCGATCTTGATCGTGACAAAGAAGCCTTCCTTATATGGATATACCGGCAATCCACACGCTTTGGCTTCATCCATGAAGATAGAGCTTCTCTTCTTCAATAGATCGATATATTCTTTTTTCTCATTCAAAAATTCTTCTTTATGATTTTTTACCACATTGACAAAATTGATCATGGCGGCATTATTGACATTGCTCCAAAGGGCACGGGCACTCTTTTCAAAAACAATTTCAGCTTCACGTACGCTTTCCTTCGAATGAGCACAGATCACGGCCGCACCACAGCGCAATCCATAACTGGTCAGCGTCTTGGAACAGCTCATGGCAATTACTGCCATGACCTGATCACTCATATTTTCAAATTCACGCATATAATCTCTTGAATGTTCAAGATCATAAGAATAATCAATATAAGCAATATCATTTAAGATGATACATGGGGTTGTCTTGGCTGTTTCATTGAGAAAGGCAATCAATTCGTGCCATTCTTCTTTTGTCATCGTATAACCTGTCGGATTGTGACAAGGATCATTGATGACAACAACGATACGATTCTGTTTGCCAACTAAAGCATTGACCTGTTGTTTCAAAGAATTCAAATTAAAATGTTCTCCCTCAAACATCTCATAAGTGACTGCTTTTAACTGTTTATCCTTTGCCATCAAAGCATAGCTTCCCCATGCGATATCCGGCAGGATCACCGTTTCATTGGTTTCCAGAAATTCACTCATCACTAAGGAAACAGCACCTGTACCGCCCGGTGTTGCGATCACGCTGCTCTCCAGGCGGACATTACCCTGACCCAGCGTCCACTCTTTCACCAGTTCTCTGAAATCCGGATTGCCTCTGAAGCTTTCGGCATAGGCAGCTTTCTTGGCATCCGGAATCTGATCGAAGCTTCTAAATACGCTCTCATAAGCCACGATATGACCATCTTCATCATATAAAGAACCTATGGTCGCATCAACGACATTTTCTTCTCCAATTTTTTCTTTTGCCTCTTTTGCTTTCGCAACGATCGCAAACACTGTATCTACGATTGGTTTTTTGTCAGCACTTTCTTTGATAAAATTCATTTCAGCTCTCTCCTTTCACACATCCGATAACTTTTAACTGTTCACAATGCTTTTCACATTCCTTAAAACACTCACGAATCCGCTCATCAGCAATATCTCCTTCAATCTCAACATAGAAATAATACTGCCACGATCGATTTCGACATGCTCTTGATTTGATGCTTGTCATGTTCAAGGAATAATCGGCGATGATCTGCATGGTCTTTGCCAACGCACCTGATTCATGATTCACCGTAAACATGATCATGATCAGATCGCTGGACTTCAGACATTCATTTTCAATGACAATGAAGCGGGTCACATTATCACTGCTGGAATTGATGTTTTCCATCAAGATCTCCAAGCCATATTCCTCAGCACTTTCCCTAGCTGCAATCGCCCCAATACTTGGATCACCACATTCACTGACATATCGTGCCGCTAATGCGGTATTGGCATAAGGAATCAGTTCAAAATCAAACGGTTTCAGCGTTTGGGCACATTGCTCCAACGCCTGAAGCTTTGAATACACCTTTTTAATATCACTCAACCTGCTTCCTTTGATCCCCATCAGATTCTGATCGACCTTAAGATCATAAAAAGAAGTAATCTTCACATCATATTTATATAATAAATCAAAAACCTCTCCAACTTCACCCGTTGTTGAATTTTCAAAAGGCAAGACACCTTTTTCAATTTCATGATGGATGACCCCTAAGATAACATCTTCAAAACGAGGATAGCTTTTCTGTTGACCGCTGGGAAACAGACGTGAAGTGGCAATCTGGCCAAAAGCTCCTCTGACTCCCTGATAACCATAAATTCCTCGATGCAATATCGCATTCTGATATTCTTTGGAAATACGCATCATCTGGACCAGACAATCACTAAAATACGGCTTTAATTTTTCATCATGAAGGTTAGCAAGATTTCTTTCAATCACCTGTTTTTCTCTTGCACCGTCATAAATCGGAAGATCATGTTTCATCTTATAATTGATAACTTCTTCGACAGCCTTCATACGTTTTTCAAAACTTTCCGCAATCATCCGATCCGCTTCATTAATTTTTATTCGTGCCTTCTCTAATTCGTTCATAGTCACCTCATTGTTCTTATTATAGCACGATTTAAAAGAGAGTAGCATTCATTTTCATGAATCATGCAGATATCATGAAAATACAAATAGTGTTTCATGAAACTCATGATATTTCTTTCAAAAGGGACTTGATTTTATATAAAAAAACGAGTAAACTAAAGCCATGAATAGATTAAGACAGGCATCTTGCTTTTACTTTTATCGTTAAGCCCCTAAACAAGCCAATTCATTGATTGGTACTTTTGTTTATATGGGGCATGCGGCATCAGTTAAGTGATGCCTTTTTTATTCATCGGGGGTCATATGATGGAATTTACAGTACAGCTTAAAGACGCGTCAAGTCGTGTCATTATCGAAAGAAAAAGTCATCTTCATTTAAAGGATTATATTGATTTTAACTGTAAGGTCTTTGTGATCAGTGATACACAGATACCTCATTCTTTAAAAAAAGAAGTCATGGATCAATTAGAAAATGCCGTTTTAATTGAAGTAGCGGAGGGTGAGGTTTCCAAAAGCTTTGAAACCTATCAGATGCTTTTAGAAAAACTGCTTTCCCTTGATTTTTCCAGAAAGGATATGGTGCTTGCCCTGGGAGGCGGTGTCATCGGTGATCTTGCCGGTTTTGTGGCAGGAACTTATAAAAGAGGTTGCCGCTTTGTTTCGATTCCGACTACAACACTTTCTCAGATCGATTCAAGCATCGGCGGTAAGGTCGCTATCAATTTAAATGGTATTAAAAATTGTGTGGGATGCTTCTATCATCCTGAAACAGTGATCGTGGATGTTGATACGCTGAAAACCTTATCGAAGCGGCATTTCTATAATGGTCTGGTAGAAGCTTTGAAAGCCGGATGTATCCAGGATCCTGTCATTTTTGATTTGTTTAAGGAGCATATCGAAGAAATTGATGTGGAGAGTCCTTATCTGGAAGAAATCATCGAGCGCTCTTTACTGATGAAAAAACGAGTTGTCGAAGAAGATGAAAAGGAACAACATATACGTAAGATCTTAAATTTCGGACATACGATCGGTCATGCAATCGAAAGCTTATATCATCTGCATGATTATTACCATGGGGAATGTGTTGCCAATGGGATGGTCATGATCGAAGATAACGAACAGATTCGGAATGATCTAATAACGATCCTTAAAAAAATGAATATTCCTTTTGTAACTTCTTTAGATGAAGAAGCCTGTATTCGCTTTATCAAGAATGATAAGAAGGCAAAGGGTGATGAAATTGATGTTGTCAAAGTAAATGAGCTGGGCAAGGCTGTCATTGAAAGAATCAGGATCGATGAGCTTCGCCCATATATTAGGAGGACCTTATGAAAAGTGTCATTGGAAAAAATATAACGATTGCTTTATATGGCGAAAGCCACTGTGAAGCAATGGGAGTCGTGATCGATGGACTTCCTGCCGGAATCACTATTGATTCTGCGTTCATTCAGGCACAGCTAGAAAAACGCAAGCCTAAGGGAAAGATATCGACCCAGCGCCATGAAGCGGATGATTTTAAAATAACCAGCGGTGTTTTCAATGGTTTTACGACAGGGACACCTATACATATCGAGATTGAAAATAAAAACCAGCGCAGCAAGGACTATCATCCTGAGCTGCCTCGTCCCAGCCATGCTGATTATGTTGCCCACATCAAGTATAAGGGCTATGAGGATTATCGGGGCGGCGGACATTTTTCAGGAAGGCTGACAGCACCTTTAGTGGCTGCCGGAGCAATTGCCTTGGATCTTTTAAAAAGAAAGAATATTCTGGTCGGTACCCATATCTTACAATGTCAGGAAATCAAAGATCGTTCTTTTCAGGATCATGCTTCAGATATAGAAAAATGTAATTCATTAGATTTTGCGACATTGGATGAACATGTTGGTCAGCAGATGGTCCGGCGCATCGAAGAAATTGCGAAAGATCATGACAGTGTAGGAGGAATCCTGGAAAGCTGTGTCTTAAATATGCCGGTGGGCGTCGGTGAGCCTTTCTTTCATTCGATCGAAAGTCAGCTGAGCCAGTATCTTTTTTCGATCCCTGCCGTAAAAGGCATTGAATTTGGCTTGGGCTTTGATTTTGTCAATCACAAGGGCAGTGAGGTCAATGATGAATGGCAGATCAAAGATGATCAAGTAACAACGCGGACGAATCATAATGGCGGCATCAATGGCGGTATTTCCAATGGCATGCCGATCATGGTCAAATTGGTGATCAAACCGACATCTTCCATCTTCAAGCCGCAAAACACGATTAATCTGGATACGATGGAAAATGATACCCTGACATTGACAGGTCGCCACGATCCTGCTATCTTCCATCGTGCCAGAGTCGTTGTAGACAGCATGATTGCCTTGGCACTTCTTGACCTGTGCGTCGAACATTACGGAGAGGAGTGGCTGTGCGCATGAAGGTAGGACTTATCGGTGAAAAGCTGGGTCACAGCTTCTCGAAGATCATTCATGAACAGATTGCTCCTTACCATTATGATCTGATTCCTTTGAATGAAGATGAATTTCATCGTTTTATGAAAGAAAAAAACTTTGATGCCATCAATGTCACGATTCCTTATAAAGAAAAGGTAATCGAATATTGTGATGAAATTGATGAAAAAGCCAGAAAGATCCATGCAGTAAATGCCATAAAAAATGTCAACGGCAAACTGATTGCGACAAACACCGATTTTGACGGCTTAAAAAGGATGATCGAACATCATTTTAACATTCAAAATAAAGTTGTCGCTATCTGCGGCAGCGGTGGTACGAGCAAAACAGCTTATGCTGTCTGTGAAGCACTAAACGTGAAAGAAATCATTCAGGTGGCAAGAAATCGAACTGCTCCTTATATCTCCTATGATCAGATGAAAAAGCGCAGCGATATCCAGATCATCTTGAATACGACAAGTGTGGGCATGAGCCCGGATATCCTTTCACAGATTGTTGATCTTGATGATTTTGAAAGCTGTGAAGGAGTCATTGATGTCGTTTATAATCCTTTGCTTACTGCTTTATGTTATCAGGCAAAAAAGAAGCATATTCCTTATGTCAATGGATTAGAGATGCTTGTTGCCCAGGCAGTGAGCGCTGCGGAATTCTTCATTGGAGAAAAGATCGATCCTTCCAAGATCGATGTCTTAACAAGACAAATCTTTCGTGACAAGCAAAATATCGTTTTGATCGGTATGCCTGGCTGCGGAAAGACAACGCTTGGCAAAAAGCTAAGTGAAAGAATCGGCTTTGATTTTATTGATTTAGATCATGAAATTGAAAAGCTGGCACAAAGATCCATTCCCGAAATCTTTGAAGAAGGTGAAGAGGTCTTTCGTGGGCTTGAAAGTGAAGTATGTATGAAGGCCGCTAAACTGACACACCATGTGATCAGCTGCGGCGGCGGGGTCATAAAGAAAGAGATCAATATGAAAGCTTTGTCCTTAAATTCGTTGATCATTTATATCAGGCGCGATGTTGACAAGCTGGTCGTTGGCAATGGACGGCCTTTAAGCAAGGATCGTGATACGCTGTTACATATGGAACAAGAACGTGAGCCTTTTTATATAAAATATAGTGATGCTTGTGTTGAAAACAATCATCATTTAGAAGATACACTGGATAAGCTTATGGAGGTATGGAATGAAAATACTGGTGCTTAATGGGCCTAATATCAATATGCTGGGCATACGAGAAAAAGATATCTATGGCAGTGAAACTTTTGATACATTGATTCAGATGTGCTTGGAGTGCGGAAAAAAATCCGGGGTCGAGGTTGAATGTTATCAAAGCAATCATGAAGGAGATCTGGTAGATAAGATACAAGAGGCTTATGGGAAGATCGATGGCATCGTGATCAATCCCGGTGCTTATACCCATACTTCGATCGCTCTTTTGGATGCGTTAAAGGCAGTCAGCATTCCTGCCGTTGAGGTACACATTTCCAAGGTTGAAGAAAGGGAGGATTTCAGGCAGATCTCTTATGTGCGACAAGCCTGTTTCAAAACGATCAGCGGAGAAGGCATTCAGGGATATGTCAATGCCATTCATTCTTTAAAAGATAAGTTAGTGAATAACAAGGGGGATTAATTGATATGATCATCACATGTAAAAAAGGGGCGCCTCAGAGCGAAATTGATAAGATACTGCATGAATTTAAAGCCAAAGGGCTGGAGGTCAATCTGATCACAGGAACCAGCTATAATGTCTTTGGTATCGTAGGTGATACGACGATCATTGATGATCGCAGATTGATGAGCAATCCATGGGTTGAAAATGTGACCCGTGTGGCCGCTCCTTATAAGAAAGTCAACCGTTTGTTTCATCCGGAAGATACGATCGTTGATGTGGATGGCATCAAGGTTGGCGGTCATGAAAAGATCGTTGTCATTGGCGGGCCTTGCAGCGTGGAAGGATTGGATCAGATCTGTGAACTGGCACAGGATGTCAAAGATGCCGGCGGCTGTATGCTGCGTGGGGGCGCTTATAAGCCAAGAACCTCTCCTTATGCTTTCCAAGGCTTAGGAAGTGAGGGCATCATGGATATGGTCGAAGCGAAAAGACGTACCGGACTGCCGATCGTCAGTGAGATCATGAGCGAAAACAAGATCGATGAATTTGTCAAGTATGTCGATCTGATTCAGGTAGGGGCCAGAAATATGCAGAATTTTGAGCTGTTAAAAGCTTTGGGAAAAATCAAAAAACCGATACTTCTCAAACGTGGCTTAAGTAATACGATCGAAGAGTGGCTGATGAGTGCCGAATATATCATGGCCGGCGGCAATGAAAATGTCATCCTTTGTGAAAGAGGCATCCGTACCTTTGAAAAATATACCCGCAATACCTTAGATCTGAGTGTCGTTCAGATCGTAAAAAAGAAAACTCATCTGCCGATCATCATCGATCCATCGCATGCGACAGGAAGCTGGGAGTTAGTAGAAAGCATGTCACTGGCAGCCATTGCCGCAGGTGCCGATGGTTTGATCGTAGAAGTGCATCGTAATCCGGAATGCGCTTGGAGTGATGGTCAGCAGTGTTTAAAGCCGGATAAATTTAAAGCTATGATCGATAAGGCAAGAGCCATCGCACATGTAATAGGAAGGGATTTATAGTTATGATCGTTACAGTTAAGAAAAATGCTGATCCTGCACTGATCAGCGAGCTTATTCAAAGCTTTGAAAACCAAGGCTTCCAAGTCAATGATTCAGTGGGAAGCGATTATCACATTTTAGGATTGATCGGTGATACAACTTCATTAGATGAAAGAAAGATCAAAGCCAACCCCATCGTTGATGATGTTACCCGTATCGCTGCTCCTTATAAAAAAGCGAACCGTTTATTTCATCCGGAAGATACGATCATTGATGTCAACGGCATCAAAATCGGCGGACAGGAAAAGATCGTTGTCATCGGCGGCCCTTGCAGCGTTGAAGGGTTGGATCATATCTGTCAGCTGGCGCAGGATGTCAAAGATGCCGGTGCCTGTATGCTGCGCGGCGGTGCTTATAAGCCAAGAACCTCCCCTTATGCTTTTCAAGGGCTGGGAACAGAAGGCATCTTAGATATGGTAGAAGCCAGAAAACGTACCGGACTGCCCATCGTCAGTGAATTGATGGACAGTGATCAGTTAGAAGAATTTGAAGAATATGTGGATGTGATTCAGATCGGTGCCAGAAACATGCAAAATTTCTCATTGTTGAAGGCAGTCGGAAAAAGTCATAAACCTATTTTATTGAAAAGAGGAATGGCCAATACGATCGAAGAATGGATCATGTCGGCGGAATATATCATGGCAAGCGGAAATCCGAATGTCATCCTCTGTGAAAGAGGCATCCGTACCTTTGAAAAATATACCCGTAATACCTTGGATCTGAGCGTCGTTCCGATCATCAAGGAAAAGACGCATCTGCCGATCATTATTGATCCTTCACATGCGACAGGAAACTGGAAATATATTGAAGCCATGTCATTGGCAGCCATTGCTGCCGGTGCTGACGGTCTGATCATTGAAGTGCATGAGCACCCTGAATGTGCATGGAGCGATGGCGCTCAGTGCCTGAAACCGGATAAATTCAAGCAGTTGATCGACAAAGCCAGAAATATCGCCCATGTAGTGGGCCGTGATCTCTAATGAAAGCGATCATTCGTCCTTCGGCATGTAAGGGCACAATCAAAATACCTCCCAGCAAAAGCATGGCTCATCGGGCCATCATCTGTGCATCACTGGCTGATGGAAAAAGTCATCTTTCCAATATTGATTATTCTATTGATATCCAGACAACGATCGATTGTATGCGCAAGCTGGGTGCCAAGATCGAATGCTTCAAAGATTCGCTTATCATTGAAGGGATATCCGATTTTACACATCTTCAGGATCATCATATCGAATGCAATGAATCCGGTTCAACACTTCGTTTTCTGATCCCGATCTTTTCACTGACTCATGAAAAGATTCTTTTTACAGGGAAAAATCGTTTATTGAAACGTCCCCAAAAAATCTATGAAGAAATTTTTACAGATATAGGTGCCCACTTTGACCAAAATGATGAACGCATCGAAATTCAGGGTGCTTTGACAAGCGGTGAATATACTCTTCAGGGAAATGTCAGCTCACAGTTTATCAGTGGCCTCTTATTTACCCTGCCTCTTTTAGAAAAAGATTCAAGGATCCATATCCTTCCCCCTTTTGAAAGCAAAAGCTACATTGATCTGACCATCCAGATGATGAAAAAATTTAATGTGCAGATTGAATGGGAAGACGATCTGACACTATTTATTCAAGGAAATCAGAAATATCAGCCAAAAGATGTTATAATTGAAGGGGATTTCTCTCAATTTGCCTTTTTTGGGGTCTTAGCTGCAATTAATTCTGAATTAGAGATCACAGGTATGGACCCTGCTTCCTTACAGGGCGATAAACAAATCTTAGATATCCTTCAGGATTTCCATGCCTGTGCAGAAGAAAAAGAAAACAGCTACCACATCAAACCATCCACCCTTATCGCAAGTGATATTGATTTAAAGAACTGCCCCGACCTGGGCCCTATCCTTTGTATCTTAGCGATGTTTTCAAAGGGCATGACCCATATTAAGAACGCTTCCCGTTTGCGTTTGAAGGAAAGCGACCGGATCGAGGCCATGATCAGTGAATGTGCCAAAATGGGTTGTTTGATCGAAGCAAGTGAGGATGAAATGATCATCCATGGCACTTATCATAAGCCTGCTCTTCCACTATCCGGCTGGAAGGATCATCGTATCGTTATGGCTTGTGCCGTTGCATTAAGCATCTTAGGTGGTGAAATCGAAGGCTGTGAGGCTGTTTCAAAGAGTTATCCTACATTTTTCGAAGATTTGAGGTCAATAGGAATCGAGGTGTCACTCCATGATGAAGGATAAAAAATTTCTGATTGTCGGTCTGGGTCTTTTAGGCGGCAGCATTGCCCTTGGACTAAAAAAATGGGATCATGAAATTTATGCGATTGATATTGATCCAAATGCCATTGCCTATGGGTTGGAACACCATATCATTGATGAAGGCAGTGTCACAAATGATCCCAAGCTGATACAAAAAGCTGATGTGATCATTTCCGGACTTTATCCGACAACTTTCATAAACTGGATCAGTGATTATCAGTATTTATTCAATCCGCATACGCTTATCACAGATGTAACAGGAGTTAAAGGGGCCATCGTCTATAAGATACAAAACTTTTTACGTGAAGACTGTGAATTTATCCCGGCACATCCTATGGCCGGAAAAGAAGTCAGCGGTGTCCAATATGCCGATCCAACCATCTTTCTTCCGGCGAATCTGATCATCACACCGACAAGTCAAAATACCCAGGAAGCGATTGATTTCATGATCGAATTCGGAAAAGAGCTTCGCTTTAATCATATCTGTCAATTAACCGTAGAGGAACATGACAAAATGATTGGTTATCTTTCACAGTTGACCCATGTCATTGCCGTTTCTTTGATGAATGCCAACGATTCCACACATTTAAAAGAATATACCGGAGATTCTTTTAGAGATCTTACAAGGATTGCCAAGATCAATGAAAATCTATGGACAGAATTATTTCTATTAAATAAAGAAAATCTGATCAATGAAATCGAATGTTTTGTCAATGAGGTCAATGATTTCAAAGATGCACTTGAAAAAGAAGACATCGACAAGATGAAGCAAAAATTCATTACATCCACTCAGAGAAGAAAATATTTTGATAATTAAAGCATAGTTAGCTATGCTTTTTTTGATATCCTCTTGACTTTCTATCTCTTCGTAGTATTATAATTCTGTTAGATTTGGTTAACAAGAAGGAGGATAGTCATGACTTTAGATGAATTAGAAGTCGGTGAAGAAGCAATCATCACCGCAGTAAATTGCGAAGGGGCCTTACGCAGACATCTTCTGGGAATGGGTTGTATCCCTAAGACGAAGGTCCAGCTACATAAGGTCGCGCCAATGAAGGATCCTATTGAAATACGTTTACGTGGTTATCTTCTAACTTTACGAGTAGAAGACGCTAAAAATATCGAGGTGAGCAAACTATGAATTTTGCACTGATCGGTAATCAGAATAGTGGTAAGACCACCTTATTTAATCAGCTTACGGGAAGTAATCAGCATGTCGGTAATTTCCCGGGTGTAACGGTTGATAAAAAGGAAGGGACAATTATTGGGCATCCCGACTGCACTTTAGTTGATCTGCCCGGTATTTATTCTTTATCACCTTATACCAATGAAGAAATCGTGACCCGTGATTATCTTATGAGCGGGGAAGTCGATTGTATCATCAATATCCTGGATGCGACGAATATCGAACGAAATCTGTATTTGACATTACAGCTGATCGAATTACAGATTCCTATGGTATTAGCTATCAACATGATGGATGAGATGAAAGCCAATGGCGGTACGATCAAGATCAACAGCTTCAAGGATATGATCGGTGTAGATTGTATTCCTATCAGCGCTGCAAAGAACGAAGGTATCAGTGATTTGATCAACTGTGTGATCCGAGTAGCGAAAGAGAAAAAACAGCCGGCCCGCCTTGATTTCTGCAGCGGAGCCGTGCATCGATGCATTCACGGTATCTCAACGATGATCGAAGATCATGCCCAGGCGATCCATATGCCTGCCCGCTTTGCTGCCAGCAAGCTGATCGAGGGTGATAAACCTCTTGAACAGCAATTAAAGCTGACTGATAACGAAATTGATCTGATCGAACATTCAGTCAAAGAAATGGAACGCGAGTGTGATATGGATCGTGAGGCAGCAATGGCTGATATGCGTTATACCTTTATTGAAAAGCTATGCAAGGATACCGTTATCCGTGCGCATGAAAGCAAGGAATATTTACGAAGCGTGAAGATCGATGAAGTCCTGACCGGTAAATATTTTGCGATTCCCAGCTTTATATTGATCATGGCCGCTGTCTTTTACCTGACATTCGGTCCTGTCGGTTCTTTTTTAAGCGATGGCTTTGCAGCTATCATTGACAGTATCGTTGCCTTCATCTCACAGCTTTTATTGGATTATGGGTTAAATGATGTGGTCTATTCACTGATCGTTGATGGAATCTTCGTCGGTGTAAGCTCTGTCTTAAGCTTCCTTCCGGTCATCGTTGTCTTATTCTTCTTTCTTTCAATATTGGAAGACAGTGGATATATGGCACGTGTAGCCTTTATCATGGATAAGCCTTTACGTAAATTAGGACTCTCCGGAAAAAGTTTCGTTCCGATGCTGATCGGATTTGGCTGCAGTGTCCCGGCCATCATGTCAACAAGAACGCTTTCTTCCAATCGTGATCGTATCATGACAATTTTGTTGACGCCGTTCATGAGCTGTACGGCCAAAGTTCCTATTTATGCAGTATTTTCATTAGCCTTTTTCCCGGATCATGCTGCACAGGTCATGATCTTGTTATACACGACAGGTATTCTGGTCGGTATCATTGTTGCCTTTATCATGAAATCGACGATCTATAAAGGTGAGCCTATTCCCTTTGTCATGGAAATGCCGAATTACCGGCTTCCAAGTCCGAAAAGCGTTCTGTTGCTGATGTGGGAAAAAGCCAAAGATTTTATCACAAGGGCCTTTACGATCATCTTCTTAGGAAGCATCATCATTTGGTTCCTGCAAAACTTTGATCTGCATCTCAATCAGGTGGCTGACAGTGCTGATTCTATACTGGCACTCATCGGTCAAACGATATCTTTCATATTCAAACCATTGGGATTTGGTGACTGGCGAGCTGCAACAGCTCTTATCAGCGGCTTTACCGCAAAAGAATCGGTCGTTTCTTCATTAGCTGTTCTGCTGCAGACAACAAGCGACAATCTGCCGGCTGCTTTAGGCACCCTGTTTACTCCGGTAAGTGCTTATTCATTCCTGCTGTTTACCCTACTCTATTCACCTTGTATTGCAGCTATTGCCGCTGCCAAAAGAGAAATGGGAATCAAATATACGCTTGTGATGATCATCATGCAATGCACGATTGCATGGATCGTTGCCTTTATATTCTATCAGGCAGCTATGCTCATATTATAATCAGGGTTTAAAACCCTGTTTTTTTTAATGGATCCGACTTAAGACTTCTTCCTTTGGCTTATCACCCAAGTAAACAATAAAAGCATTGCATCTGTTCTCTCCCATCAGATTATTCCCATCAGTCGTACAGACATTCATCTTCAATCGAATCGTTCGATCCTGAAGCTCTTTCGGCGGATCTAAATAAAAGCAAAAGCCATAACAATGTAAGACCGTATCATCCTCTACCTTCATCTTTTCCTCATGATACATTTCAAAAGCTTCTTCCAATTCGCTTGGAACCATCTCATCTTCTTTCGGCGGATGCATCTTTAACTGTACAGCAACTACGATCCTATGCTTCTTTTCAATATTCGGACTATGTGCCACTACACAAAAATCATAATTTTCTGCACATCCTTCTTCTCCTTTTTTGATGATCCTGTCTATGTATTTTTCCATGACATCCTCAAAATATAGATCCTTAAATTCATCCAAATGTTCACACAACAGTGCAGCGATACATTCCTTCTGCATGAATGTTACGCAAGAAAGCTTTAAAATAATTTCTTCAGTAAAATTTTTCATAATATTCCTCCTACTATTTTATATCCACTAAAACTTCATTTCGCCCAATTATTTTTTAAATTTTTTAAAAAAAATAATAATACAATCATTCAACCAATGGTTGAAACGATGATTTCAACTAATAAGTTATTGGCAAATAAGACATTTGTATTTACGATAGGAGTATCCAGATAAAGGAGGAGATTCCATGAGCAAATACTATGATGAAAGAGAATTC
>NZ_JBVAYM010000023.1:0-34031 GCF_055420025.1 Traorella sp. mt218 | reverse complement strand
TCGGATCGATCTCATGCGCCATCCTTACTGCCAAAGCACTGGCGATAAACTGATGATGCAATCCCTGGAAACGATTCTGAGGAACATCTTTCTGATCCATGAACTCCATTGTTTTGATCTCATTTAAAATACCCTGACTTAAAAAGCCTCCCATCTTTCCAGTTGCGGAATTGATCTCATTAAAGGTCAGCCAGTATTTTGCCTTGCCTTTGTACCGGGTAAAGATGGCCCTGCAGTATCTCAGATAACACTCGATCATCCTACGATCTGCCCATCCATTCCATTTCTTGGTCAGACCAAAAGGTACTTCATAATGTGAAATGGTAATCATTGGCTCAATATTATATTTCAAACACTCATCGATCAAACCTTCATAAAACTTTAGTCCGGCTTCATTTGGTTCCTCTTCATCACCATTTGGGAAGATCCTTGTCCATGCAATCGAAAAACGATACATTTTGAAACCCATTTGCGCAAATAACGCAATATCTTCCTTATAGCGATGATAATGATCGATCGCATCATGACTTGGATAAAAGGTTGCTTCCTCCAAAACAGGCGTGATTCTCTTGCTTCGAGTCGCCGTTCCTCCTGTACAGATATCAGGACAGGAAATTCCTTTGCCTCCTTCCTGCCATGCACCCTCACACTGATTAGCTGCTGTTGCACCGCCCCAATAAAATCCTTTTGGAAAACTCATCTTTTAATTCCTCCTATTCTTTCTTAATTTATAACATTAAAATAAAAATAGGACAATCCTTCAATTTTATAAAATGATGAAAACATACATCGTTCCAAAAGAAATCATGCTTTTCTTCATGAAAATGCAGCCAAATGAATGGCTGCATTTTTACTCATTATTTAATATTTAAACAACTACTTGTGATTTTATGAAAATAAAATGATCAGGATCGTAAGAGTAATGATACTTATGATCATGCTTAAGGAATTAACAGCTGCCGGTACAGGTGTTTTCGAATCGATCATGTAAGAATAAACAGGAGCTACTGATGAGATCGGTGCAAATAAGCTTAAAACGATCATCTGTTTTGCGGTAACTTCTACCGGCAAGAAAACAAAAACAAAAATTGAGATCAAGATCATCAAGCCATATCTGCCGATCAAGATATCACGGATTTTTTTTACCTGTGATAAATCCAGCTTTATCTCCAATGATATACCGATCATGAGCATGGCCAAAAAGGCATTTGCATTACCCGCAATACTTGCGACACTGATCAATTGTTCAGGAATCGTTATATTTAAAAACGAAAGGATGAATAAAAGCACATAAGTACAAAACGGTACAGAAGAAAGCAGTCTTTTTATAAACTCAACTACGATCTTTATCCCTCTTGATCGTACGACCATCGAGCTGGCAACCGAGTAAGTACCCCCTAAGCACATGATCGCATTTCCCGT
Source organism: Traorella sp. mt218 (assembly GCF_055420025.1). Lineage (NCBI taxonomy): Bacteria > Bacillati > Bacillota > Erysipelotrichia > Erysipelotrichales > Erysipelotrichaceae > Traorella > Traorella sp. mt218. Next base: position 32,609 of record NZ_JBVAYM010000023.1, on the reverse strand, counting down.
ATCAAACATTATGACATAGGCCAATAAGCTGGATGGAAAAAAACTTTGAACAAAAGGAAGCGTAAATGTTCCGATATTATACCCGGACATATTGATCATATATATTGCTTTTTCCATCAAAGATTCCTTTTTGACCATCATGTACCCTACAACAATCGTAATGATATTTGACCCAAAACCAATCAGCAAGGCTAATAACAGTGATGATGAAACTTCAATATGACCGACTGAAGTAAACAGTGCACATGGCAAAGTAACATTCATGATTACAAACGATAAAAAGCGGGCATGTTCTTTTTGAAAGATCCCCTTTGATTTAAAAACATACCCCATAACGATAATTAAAATAAACCCTATTGCTTTGATCAAAATATCCAGCATATCTTCACCCCATTTGAATACTGATTTATTTTACCACTTTCTTTTTCAAAATCAATGTTTCATATAATAAAAAGCAATCAAAGGATTGCCTTGTCCATCAATTCCAGCAATTCTTTGATCACTCCCTGATTTTCATTTGAATCAATTATTTTATCCGCTGCTTTCTTTGCTTCCTCACTTGCATTCGCTACTGCATAACCACAGCCTGCCATCGACAACATTTCCACATCATTACCGCCATCGCCAAACGCAATACATTTATCCGGGGATATACCAAAATGATCACACAGCTTTAAAAGCGCATTTCCCTTATTCTGATTCTTGATGATCAGATCAATGCATCCCTGGCCACCGCTTGTAGACACGATATCAGGAGGCAATGATAAACCTTCCATCAGCTCTTTTGTTTCATTTATCGGACACATCAAAGCAAATTTCAATATATGATCCCTGACGATATATGCTTTGAAATCATCCACCCGCTTCAGCTTATGATAATAGCGATGTATCTGTTCATAAAAAACAAGACCGTCTTTTTCTAATACATACGCTGAATTTTTTCCACATACGACAATCTTGATCTGTCTGTATTTCTGAAGCTCTTCTAAAACCATATTAACCGTTTTTGCTTCCATGATACCGCAGTAAAGCTCTTTTCCCTCGCTTATGATCCATGCGCCATTTTCCGCAATATAGCTGATCTTATCACCATATTCTTCAAAAAAGCTTTTCAATTGATAATATTGATTACCGCTAGCAGCGACAAAATGACCGCCTTTCTGATAGAAATCATTAAAAAACTGATGAAAAGCTTCCCGGTCATATGTCTTATCATGGGTAAGGAAGGTCCCATCCATATCAACAGCTGCCAGCTTTATGCTCATGCTTTCTTTTCTTCCTCTTTCTTCTTTTTCAAATCTCTTCCATAATATTTTTCTATTTCTTCTTTCATATTATCCGGAATTTCTTTCGGTACCGGAATGACATACGCATTCGCCATTTTTTCCACAAAATCACAGATAAAAGAAGTATCCTGAAGCAGCATCTGCTCAGATAAATGCTCGATTACATCATAGCGGGAATGAATTTCACCCGTACCTGATGTAGTGATACGTGCAAAAGAAACGGCTGGTACACCTTTATCAGCAAACGGTGTAGAATCACTGGAATAAACGCCCTGGGATACTTCGATCGGGAATCCCTTGATCTTTCCAAAATAATCAATGTAATGAACAAGTGACATATCACTTGTACACACGGCAATCCTACGTCCCATGATCGATCCGATCATATCTACATTGACGCATAGCATGATATGTTCCATCTCTTCCTGATGTGCTTCTACATATGCCTTTGAACCTAAAAGTCCCCGCTCCTCACTGCCACACCAGATAAGCCGTATGCTGTGTCCTAATTTTTTATCCTTTAATTCTTTCGCTAGACCATACAGACAAACACTTCCTGTCGCATTATCATAAGCTCCCTTTGAATGTGGAACGGAATTATAGTGAGCGGTGCAAACAAGGATATCATCATTTTCACCTTTTATATCACAAACAAGATTATGGGAATGAACCTTTTCAATGGTTTGTTTTACAACGATACGGACTTCGCTGGCCCCTTTTGCCACCATTTCCATCGCATCATCTACACGAATATTAACTCCCGGAAGGTTGCCGAATTCCTGTAAGGTTTCTCTTAATTCTCTTGGATCAAGATCGTTTTCTTCTCTGTCAATATTTCCATTATATGTGATAAAACCAATGGCTTTTGCTTCTGTAATGGCCTTGAATGTCTTCATTCCCAAATAACCATTTACCAAGGCAATCTTACCGCTGACCTGTTTCCTGCTGACGGCATTATCGCTTTCAAAATAACAAAGATCTCCGACAAGCCCTTCAGTATTGGTGCAGCCCATATAAGCTGTTGCCTCATATGTTTTCTGATAAGGCTGCAATACCTCCAGTGAAACTTTTGATACATGATTGGTGACTACATCAAAAGCTTCGATATGACTTTCCAGACCAATCTTACTCAATTCATCCTGAATGATATGACAGGCTTCTAATTCTTGATCTGTCCCGCCTATTCTTTCAAAATATAATTTTTCTAATAATTCATATTCATTGCTTTTCATGATATTACCTCCATGTTTACTATTCTAGCACGTAAAAGGGCTGTATTACAGCCCTATTTAAGTAAATTCATAAAGGATTGACCATTTTGCGGTGCACTGACTCCAAAGAAATCACATACGCTGGCACCAACATCTGAAAGTGTCTTACGAAGTCCGATGCTGACTCCCTCAACACCTGCTTTTTTAATTAACAGTGGTACATTTTCACGAGTATGACGGTTATGACCGATATTTGGATCATTTCCATGATCCGCCATGACGACCAATACATCATCATGTATCAGATCCATGATGATACCGATCTTTTCATCCGCAATTTCCAAAAGATTCTTGTACCACGTCGAATCCTGTGAATGACCGGCAAGATCCGTTTCTTGTACATTGGTACAGATAAAACCGTTTTTCATATCTTTGATTTCCTGAATCGTAAGATCCAGCACTTCCGCCGTATCAACACATGATACTGACTTACCGGTATCATTGGCAACGATGTCGGCTACCTTCCCAAACAGTGATACCGGTATATGAGCATGGCCTAAAATCGTCGGGGCCTGTACTTTTTCATCGACGCCATAACCTAAATGACGACACTGATAGCCATGTTCATACGATTTTGATTTAACAGCATGAATACCGATAAATCGGTCCTCACGTGTTTCTTCTGCTGCCAGAATATCATCGATCGTAGTATTGGTGCCGCCAAATGGAATCACACGATTCACGGTGGCAACCTCACGTACCAGACGGCCGATTTCCAATTCCTTATCAAAAGAGAGATAATCAAGCGGTGCCGTACAATTATAAGCCATACCTAGATCAGCATCGATATTATCAGCTACCGTACAATAATCATCGACCAATAAATATCTTAAATGACCATTTTGACGTACTTCTACTTTATGACCATGCTTTTTTAAATGTTCTTTGATCTCATCAACTTTTTCCTGAAATGGCTGGACCACCGGTTTTTTAGGAAGTGAACCCATGATTTCCTGATGCCCCATAAACGTATCTGCACCAAAATGCATCAATTCGCTTTTGCCCCAAACAGCCTTATCAGAGAATTTCATCTTCTCGCTTTCTTTTCCAAAGGCGTTCATAAGTCCTAAAGCTTCCAGATTCGGTAATTTTAAATCAGGATGATCATGGAGGATACTGCCCAAGGTAGAGCTTTTTTCATCACCCGGGCGAGCGATGGCAGCATCGGCCATCGCCTGCATACCAAATCCATCCAATACGATTACGATAAACCTCTTATCCATTTTTATTCCTCCAAAGCTTTTATAATGCTTTTTTCGAGAACCTCTAAAACAGTGTCTGCACCGCAGCGATTCGGATTGATACGAATCATCGTGTCAGCAAAGGAAGGATCGCTCTTCAAAAAGGTTCCCGATACCCGATAAAACAATGGCGCAAATTCATATTTGCTTTCAGCACCGACCGGATTCGGCAATGCTCCCAGCTTTTCAGCTTCTATCAGCACCTTCTTTGCGATCGGTCTTTCAAATTCTATCAATAAGACCTTCGATTGAGCATTAGCCAGATAAGCATGTTTTACACCTTTAATACCTTGCTCATGGATTCTTTTTAAGATTTCTTCTCCCGTCTGCGCAGAAATGGCCAGCATCACCGGTGCATTGATCAAGCCTCTAAGCACCTCCAAGGCTTCCCATCCCTGAACCTGACAGCCTCCTGAATAATGCATCTTGCGAATTTTTTCAATATATTGCTTCTTACCTACGACACAGCCGATGCCTTCCGGTCCCTGCAGCTTAAAACAAGAAAAGCAGGACATGTCGGCACCTAATTCACAGCTGATTCTGCTTACTTTTAAGACTGCATAATTATCATCACAAATGATAGGAATATCACGACAGCCTTGAATGGTCTTGATCACTTCTTCCATCGAATAACGGTCATCCGGTTTCTGTCGTGTAAACTGGATCAAAGCACCCTTGATATCTGTATGTTCTTCCATGACATGACGCAGCTGGTCCAACGAGTTGAAATCTGCCTTTACGATTTCCAGCCCAAGCATATCTAAGCTGATCTGAGTTGTTGAATAAACGGCAGCATCATGGACCAAAATCTTATCTTTCGGTTTGAAAATCGAAGATAATCCATAACGTATGGCGCCGGTACCGGCACCTCTGACTAAAATACAGTCTTCGGCATGAAAAAATTCCGCAATCGCTTTTTCAGCCTTATGGGTCGTCAATGGCTGGTTTTCAGGCTGATGGACTCCTAGATCACCACGTGTCAGAAATTCACTTCCCGTAAAATAATGCATGGCACATGCGCTCATACGAAACTGCTTCTGCATCGCTTCTTCGATATGAATACTTTCTAAAGGATATACTTTCATAACTTGCCTCACTCTACCTGATAACCCTCATTAAAATAAGAGTCAATATCTAAAAAATATCGTTCGATCAATTCATCATGAACATGTTCGATCTTTTCACTTAGTTTCAATAAACGTGCGATCTTATCATTTCTGCTTTCACACATCAGTAAGGTCGCCATACCCAATCCCTTTTGAGGAATGGCCAATGCTGTTGCCTCAGCGATATTGCACACACGTACATAACCTTTATTGGCTGCTTTTTGAATCTCTTGAGTCCGGCTATCAAAATGACCAAATAAAGAATCACCAAAACCAAATAAATCAACAGGACCTTCAGTAACCATCAATACATCACATTGTTTCAACACATCTTTTAAATAAGCGGTTAATTCATTTCTTGGCGCATGTGCTTCCATGACATCGATGATCGTTGAATCGATACCTTCATATTTCTGATCGCTGAAAACTTTGCCATATCCATCAGCTTTCGTTATCCCTGTCGCAATTTCAAAAGCTTTAAATAAGATCTCACGATCTCTAGCCATAAAGCCAATTGAATTACCGGCAACGATTCCATCCGTATTCGCTTTAAGCGAGATATTGCGATCTTTTTCGATCAGCTTTGAGATCATCCCATAGATATTGACACACATGGCCGGTGCCAGCACACTTCCGCCCCCATCATTGCCAATACCTAAATCATTGATACCGGCAAAAACATTCAAGGCAGTACCTGAGGATGAGCCTGACATATAATGTCCGGTGATCGGATTGATCAGCTGGGTATCTACCGCTCTTCCCGCCAACTGTGATTTCTTATCGATCGTATGCAATCCAAAACCATGTGGCTCCAGCTTTTTCATAAGCGTATTAGGTATGGACGCTACATTTTTGATTCCTACAAGAATACTATCTTCATCGGGATCAAAAACACGAACGACCGATTGATATGGATTCAACAAGGCCAGACGATGCTGTTTTTCATACTTATCCTTCATTTGTTTCACCTTTCTTAAGCATATGACCATAAGCATCATAGATTCCAAAAAGTTCAGGCCTATGATCTTTCAGTCCTTTCACAACTGCGATATGACTGCGTGTCGTGAACATTTGTGCCCTAAAACACATCAGCACGGTATCACCTACATCAAATCTGCCATCCAGCTCAAAATGATAATCGATCGAATCATCATGGACCGCATAGGCTTTTGTCAGCTTCAGATCATCTGCCGAGTGACCCACAAGTGCATATTTCAAATGTCCGCGACGATAATGTCCGCCGCCATAACAATAAGCTTTATCCAAATAATTATGTGAGATCTCACTTACATACACATAACCCGTTCTTTCATATCCGTCATTATTTTTATGGAAGGGTGTCGTTCCTGTAAGTCCATGACCCGGCTCTCCATTATTACCGCCAAGCTCATGAATGAGTGGGATAGATGCCATACAAGTGGCAGAAGGAAGATTGATCAATAAATCATGATATCCTCTCTTTTCAAGCAATAAACGTCCACGCTTTAATGCATGATAATTCGCTGTCGGAGCAATCTCATTTTTGCTTTCATCATATAAAAGCGCAGGAAAGATGGTCAGGCCACCGATTCTCACATGCTTAAGCATTTCGATGCGATCGACCAATGCCTCCAATTCATCCACCATGAAGCCGCCGACCTGGCCCGAATAAAATTCTGAATCAGAATCACTGATGCGCAGCATGATCGGCTGGATCATATCCAGCTCTTGTGCTGCCTGATTGATTTCTAATATCTTTTCATAAGAATAAACGGTCATGACCGTCGGTCGTGCTGCTACCACTTCTTTGATGCATGCTTTTGGTATCTGAACAAGATGACCTACATTGCCAAGCTTGATATGATTTTTTAACATGACCAGTGTTTCTTTAAAATCAACTGCCACAACACCGTCAAAACCTAATTCTTGCAGACCTTTGGCAATTTCCGGATTACGTCCGAGCTGTTTCAACATGAAAAATAATTTAACTCCTAATGGATCGGCAATTTCTTTCATTTTCCTGCCATTTTCCATAATCGTATCATAATCCAATACATAGGTATCAGGTAAAATAAGTCCCTTTTGATGAAGATGAAAGGCAAATTCAATTAAAGCACGATTATTCTCCTGTACTTTTTCTATAAACATACCCTTCCCTCCTCTTTATTTCCATTCATTATCTAAGACTCTTGCAGGTGTCAGTGTCGTAATCTTATAAATATCTTCATCGGTTGCACCATATTCCTTCATCAAAGGCAAAACGGTCTTATATGCCGCAAGATAACCGACACCGCCATGGGCAACAAAATAGCTTCTTCTTGAAACATCATCGCTAACCATCAAATGATCTCCATATCCAGCTTCAATGATCCTAACGGCATTTCTTGCCCTTACTTCATCAGCCATATAGCTTACCTTCCCACAAGTATCAAAAGCTATATTGACACCTCTTTCTAATAAGCTTAAATGATACTGTGAATCATCGATCAGATCCTGATGCCCGATAATGATCTTATCCGGATCCATTCCACAAGCCAGCAACGTATCAATCGTTTCCATTGCTGTATAGCGTGATGTATGCGTACTGACAGCACAACCTACTTTTTTTGCTGCCATTCCCGCTGCTTCCAAGATCTTTTTTTCATTCTTTACAAATGAATTCGGACTTGATGCGATTTCCGCGATAATACCGGCTTTGATCCCTGTATTATCGATGCCCTCCATCAGTTCTTTGACATATATATCTGCAATCTCTTCAACACTGGCACCATCCATCCAGTCGGGATGGTATTCAGACAGATAAAAACCTGTCGAGCATATAATATTCAAACCTGTCTGAAGCGCAATTTCTTTTAATTTCAATACATCTCTTGATAAATCAATCGTTGAAACCTCAATGGCACTTTTGACACCAAGCTCCATCATCATCTTTATTTCCGGTACTACCTCTTCTACCGTTTCTATCTTCGAAACACCATCATGCCGCACCCGATCTAAATCAATAATAAAATGCTCATGACACATCGTAGCACCTAATTCACTTTTTTCTATATCACCAAGTACTGTTCTAATCATGTTAACTTACCTCATATAAATGAAGGGCATCAAGTTGACTTGATACCCTAATGAACGATTTTATTCAGGCTTGCCTTCCGTTTTATCAACCAGCGCTTTAACTAAAGCAGGAACAACAATATCCGTATGCGTCTTTACATAACCGAATGCCTTATGATTGCCACTATAAACCATGTGACGAATTTGCTTTTCATTAGGACAATTGCCCTGTTTTGAAACTACTAAACAATTACCATATCCCAAAACCATGATCGCTGTCGCTAATGAACCACCGCCACCAGTCATGCAGCTGCCTAAATAATAATCGATTTCTTTATTTTTTACTTTACGTGCAGCTATCATATCCGGATCCGTATAAGTTTCAACTTGATCAGCAAAATTTTTATCTATAATATCTTTTGTCTGGGTTGCCGTTAAACCGCAACATTCAATCTTAATCACAGAAAGCCTCCTTTATTTATATAATCATTATATAACGATAAATCCTAGTGCTACAACAATATTGTAGATGATACCTACGGCAACTGCAGCAATAGGACCAACTGCACTCTTTGGTAATCTCTGACCCGTTACTTCATTTACAACATAGAATGCACCAACAAGCATGATACCTACTTCACCCCAAGTTGCATTAGCAGCAAGGAAAGCACCAATCGTCAATGCCAAACCGATCGTAGAGATCATACCATCACGAATATGATCGCCACATTTCGAGAGTTCCGGGAATTTCGATAACAATTTTCCTAAAAGACCGATCAACTGGATTTCAACAAATTCTGCTGCGAAGCCTAAGATCGGAGCCAGCCACCATGTCGGTGCCAAAACACCAAACAACATAACTGAACATAGACCAACTGCCTGATAAACACCGGTAGCCAGTGAAGTTGATACGATCAACGGAATAAAGGCAATGATGACACCTACCATGGCAATGTAGAATGGCGTCATATCGTTTGATAAAACAGCTGCTGATAAGATATAAGGCTGATATGCCTGAGCTAAGATCTTGATACCTAAAGCATTCAATGCACCCTGAACGCAAAGATACTTCCAGTTTGATTTGATTCGATCTGCATTTTTAGAGAATAAGTTTTCTTCTTCTGCATCTGTTTCAACACTTTCTGAATTGCTGCTTCCTTTTGCGGCAAAGACGATCAGGCAGATCATACCTGCCAGCATTGCGAAAGTGTATGGATATAAGCTGATGTTGATAGAGCCGATAGTTACGGTTCCAACAAGTGTACATAAGATATAAACGATTGCTTCAATGACACCTGTTCCGATACCTTTTCTTGCACCAAACTGTCCGGCTATTGCTACTGCCGGGAACATACTGAAAATCGGCAATGTAGGGGTAGAAATGTTCGTCAGGTCATTTAAGAAATTATAAGGCAATGCCATGAAAGCCTGATTGATAACATTCGTGCCAAAAGCACAAAGCAAACCATATCCGGCACCGATACCTAAGGCTACCCACTTATTTGGTGACCAAGCACCTAAACAGTCTGTCGCAATAAGCGTTAAGTGACATGCAATCAAGCCAGTACCGAGCCACTGACTGAAACCAGCAAGCACCCAACCAAAGCCCATACCTGTAATAACAACAGCAAATTCTGCTCTTGACATTCTCTTTTCGATCAGTTCTGGGAACACCGGTCTAGCACCATCGTTAAAGTTAGAAATACATTTATGCGACAATAAGCTTGCCCATGCACAAATCATTACTAATACAACGGTTCTGGCCCACATTGGAAATTCAAAGTTAGTAATAATTCCTTCCATATTTTATCTCCTTTTCTTTTCTCTTAATTCCACTCATCATTTGTTTGAAAGAATGAAATTAAGTTATTTATATGAAGCAAAAGATAACCCTGCTCGGTTTCATTCAACGGTATATCTGTTGCTTTCATAACCTTATCTAACACTTCTGTTGAGAGCGGATAAGTATCCAGAGAAGTTAATTCGTTCAATACTTCCTCAGGAAGTTCATCGATATCCTCCTCACTATGCAGACGTGCATACGCTGCACATAAATGAGCGATGAACGTATCAGCATTTTCTTCCTGTAACGTAACACCATATTCTTTTTCAAATAAAGATATGACCTTATTCACATTTTCAACATCTTTTTCAGTAATCATACCGCCTTCCAGATAAAGCTGTAATCTTTCACTAAAATCCATGATTCCACCTACTTCCTTTTCTTCTTTACCGGCATCTTTCTTTTATCATCAGGATGATATTCAACATATTCTCCTTTTAAAAATTGATAAGAGATATATAAGCAAAGCTTATCTGCCCATAGAGATATCACGATTGCAAACATACATGTAACAATCAATAAAGCATAATTATTCATATTCTGTACCTGCATAAAACCAATCATCAAGAAAGCGACTACGATCATCACAAACAGATAGCGAACCATCTTTAATTTTCTGATCGACCTGAGATCATATGTCATTTTCGCATGACAATGAGAACAGCTGATCGTTTGTCTTATATTTTTATAATTTAGCTCTATAGGCTGTCCGCATCGATAACATTTCACCGATCTTGTCAAGATATCACCTCGTACAAATTTTTGTATATTTACATTATTATATTAAACTACTCGTTTGCTGATGTCAATATTTTATATACATTTTTATGTATTTTATAATCAAACAAACAAATATCCCTATAAAAAAGCAGACCTTGATTTTCTTAATAACTAGGTGTTATTTTTCCTTCTAAAACCAGCTTCTGAATGTTTGTCACTGCCTTGACATCAATGATCTCATCCAATAATGAGGCCATTTCAGGTTCTTCTTTATTTACGACCAAAACTGCTTCATCCGCAAGAATATCCAGATTTTGAATTTCCACATAATTCACTTCGATCATCTTATCCAATATCTCATCCTTGTTCCATACAGAGGCATCAATATCACCGGACATGACACGCTTTAAGCTCTGCGAATAATCAATATGAACAAATTCTACTTTTTTTCCTTTACATATAGCTTCAGTCAAACGTTTTTGATCCACGGAATCATTATCGACACCGATTTTCATACCGTCCTCAACCGCATCATATTTATTGTTTTTAAAAATGATGACATGCTCGCTCAGATAAGAATATCTTCCAAAGGACTTTACGATGATGATATTATTATATTTATCCAATATCTGTTCAGCCGCATCTCTGGAAATGATGGCATAATCATAACGATTCGATTCCAGCATGCTGATTCGGTTCAAAGAGCCACGCATATACGCCATGGAAGCCGGAATATTATAATGATTTTCCATCGCTACCAATAAACCGCTGGCCAATCCTTCATAACGTCGTGAATAAGGCAGAGGCATCACACCGACAATAGAGGTAATCCCCGCAAATTCAAGTAATACCTTCATATTTTTCTTAATGAGATAAGAGCCTAGATGTCCCTTTGATTCAATTCTTATCGCATCATTGTTCTGAAGCGTTTTTAAAGCATTCTGCACCGTTCCGCGCGCAAGATTAAAACGATCACTGATTTCAGTTACCGTAGGAATTTTATCACCGACACTGTATTTTAAAAACTCCTTTGCGAGCGTCAGGGTCACATAACCATTTTTACTCAATAAAATTTGCTTATAGTCCATATATTTCTCCATCCTTATTCTATCACAAAATAAAGATTTTTAACGAATTTTATAAAAAAAAGACGCATTTCTGCGTCTTAGGGAAATGAGTTTCTCCCTCATTCATAGTATGACATCAATTCTGATATCTATTCATTTCTTAATTCAATTAACATATCTCTCAGTTCTGCTGCTCTTTCAAAATCAAGATCCTTGGCAGCCTGCTTCATTTCTTTTTCTAATGAAGATAAAAGCTTATCCTTTTCTTTCTTGCTCATCTTATTTTTCTTCTTCAGATAGTTAGCGCTCATCTGCTGGGTTTCTTTCGAATGCATGACCTCCTGCACCGGCTTTATGATCGTCTGTGGCGTAATATGATGCTCTTCATTAAATGCTATTTGAATCGAACGACGACGATTCGTTTCTTCGATAGCCTTACGCATGCTGTCCGTCATCGTATCCGCATACATGATGACCTTACCTTGTGCATTACGGGCAGCACGTCCGATGATCTGAATCAGAGAACGTTCACTTCTTAAAAAGCCTTCTTTATCAGCATCCAAGATCGCAATCAGCGATACTTCAGGAATATCCAAGCCTTCTCTTAACAAGTTGATGCCAATCAAGACATCGATTTTTCCTAAACGAAGATCTCGTATAATCTCACTTCGTTCGATCGTTTTGATTTCGTGGTGCAGCCACGCTACTTTCAAGTCCAGCTGTTTAAGATAATTCGTCAGTTCCTCAGCCATCCTTACTGTCAAAGCCGTAATCAATACACGCTCATTCCTTTGAATCCTTTCATTGATCTCATCTACCAGATCATCGATCTGATGCTGGGTCGGACGTACTTCTACGATCGGATCCAATAATCCCGTCGGACGGATGATCTGTTCGATTACTTCACCATGCGTCTGTTCAAGCTCATAATCGCCCGGAGTCGCAGATACATAGATGACCTGATTGATTTTCTCTTGAAATTCTTCAAAACGCATCGGACGATTATCTAAAGCACTCGGCAGACGGAAGCCATAATTTACAAGCGTTTCCTTGCGGGCCCGGTCACCATTATACATACCACGGATCTGCGGTAATGAAACATGGCTTTCATCAATGATCAAAAGATAATCATCAGGGAAATAATCCAGTAGCGTATAAGGACGCTCACCCGCCTTTCGGCCGTCGATATGCCTTGAATAATTTTCAATTCCCGAACAGAAACCAAACTCTCGTAAGGCTTCTATATCATAGCGGGTACGCTGTTCCAGGCGTTGTTTCTCTAAAAGCTTGCCTTGTTTTTCAAGCTCATCCAGCCTTTCTTCAAGCTCTTCTTCGATCGTATCGCAGGCATGGAGGATGATGCTTTTTTCAGTTGCATAACCGCTGGCCGGATAAACGACATATACGGTATAAGCATTAAGCACCTTACCGCTGACAGGCTCCACCTCACAGATTCGTTCGATCTCATCATCAAACAATTCAATGCGTAATACGTAGCTGTCCGTATGTCCCGGAGCAATTTCGATAGAATCACCCCTTACACGAAAGCTGGCTCTTTCCAGATCCGTATCATTACGATGATATTGCCGATCCACTAATTTTTTTAATAATTCTTTACGATCGATCGTTTCACCGACTCTGATCGTAAAAAACATATCCTTATATTGGGCAGGATTGCTGGCACCATAGATACAAGCAACAGAAGCGACAATGATCGTATCCCTTCTTTCTAAAACGGCATTGGTCGCTGCCATCCTCAGCATATCCAGCTCCTGATTTGTCGTCGCTGTTTTATCAATGTACATATCACTGCTTGGGATATAGGCCTCCGGCTGATAGTAATCAAAATTGGAAACGAAATATTCGACACGGTTATGAGGAAAAAATTCTTTTAATTCCGCATAAAGCTGACCTGCCAAGGTCTTATTATGAGCAAATACCAGGGTTGGTTTATTGACCGCCTGAATGACATTGCTGACCGTAAATGTCTTACCGGTTCCTGTCGCTCCTAAAAGAACCTGGCTTTTTTTACCGGATTTTATGCCCTCGATCAATTTTTCAATTGCCTGAGGCTGATCACCTTGAGGCTTGTAATTTGATACTAATTCAAAATCCATACAATGCTCCTTTCTGATGAATGAGGCATAGATACTATCTATGCCCTTTTTTATCTATTAAATTCTTCAATAGCTCGAAGCTTCTGAACATCCTTGCTCTCATCAACATGACTGACATAAATAACCTTCGACAAGATCACCGTCAAAAGTTCATCATCCAGTTCATCTTGGGCATCCAATCCATAATCCGATTCAAATTGGCGCAGTGCTTCTAACGTTTGTGTTGAAAAATAACCGTCCTGACGATCGATATCATAACCGAGATAATCCAAATAGATCTGCATCGTATGACAGGCAGATGAAACGCTGTCCACGCCCACCGTTTCGAAATCCTTCGGTGCCGGTGTCAATAAAGCGTTCGCCGTTTCTACCAAAATATCCGGTGTAATTCCGACATTATTGATCGAATTACCATTTGGTGACAACCAAATGGCTTTCGTATATTTCAACATGCTTCCATCACTGAACGGAATCGTCGTCTGAATCGTTCCCTTGCCATAAGAAACATCCCCGATGATCGTTGCATTCAGCGTTTCCTTTAAGGCAATCGCAAGAACCTCAGCAGCACTTGCCGTATCCTGATTGATCAAAACCTCGATCTGATCATATTCATAAGGCTGGATATTCGAATTGGTCCGATCCACGACAACATTTTTTTCCTTATCCTGCTCCTGAAGCACGATGCTTCCTTGAGGCAGAAAATAAGAAGCGATATCAACCACAGAAGTCAAATATCCACCGCCGTTATCCCGTAAATCGATCAATATCTTTTTAATGCCCTGTTCTTCAAAATCAGCTAAGATATCTCCAACGACCGAAGCCGTATTATCAGCCACTGTCAAAATTTCCAAAACGCCCACATCACCATCGATATAACCGTTTGCACTGGAATTCACATCCCCGCGAAGACATTCAAGATCCAACAGTTCCTTGCCCCGTTGCACGCTGATCATTACCCGGCTTCCTGCTTCACCTTTTACCGCAGCCGAAATATCTTCGATATCTTCTACCGCAACGCCATCGACCTTGCGAATGATATCACCGACCCTCAATCCTGCTTTCTCCGCAGGAGAGTCCTTGAATACCCTTAGGATGATATAGTCTTGTGTGGCCGTCGAATACTGGACGCCAATGCCCACAAATGCACCCTCCATGCTTGAAATAAACTGCTTGGCATACTCACTGTCCATATATTGTGTATAAATATCTATTTCCTGTGATGTAAGACCGTAAATGGCATCATCCAGCAAATGTGTAGGCAGGTTCTCAATTTCATTACCAAAATACCAGTACTCATTCATGATCTTAAGGATCGTATTCAATTTACTGCTTGAAATGCTCTTTGAATCCTGTGGCTCCGCCAAAAGGGTTCCTGCAGTCATCCCACAAAAAAATAAAACAACAGCTAATACGACACCCAGCGTCACCTTTATATATTTTCTATGTCTGGCACGTCTTTCATCCGGCCATTCATGCTTTACGAGTTTTACTCTTACTACCTTTTTTTCTTCGCTCATAATCATACTCCTGTGACTTTTGTATTATACCACGATTTATCTAATTATTACATCTTTCCACAACAAAAAGAATGTCACTCCACATTCTTCTCTTTGACCTCTTTAATCAGACGCTGTACATTGAATTTATTGACCAATGATTCATTGACTGAATGTAAGATCTTGGTCAACGGATCATCTGTATCTGCCTTTTGATGCTTAACCGGCTCCCCATTATAAATAGATAA
The DNA here is from genome assembly GCF_055420025.1 of Traorella sp. mt218. Taxonomy (NCBI): domain Bacteria; kingdom Bacillati; phylum Bacillota; class Erysipelotrichia; order Erysipelotrichales; family Erysipelotrichaceae; genus Traorella; species Traorella sp. mt218. The sequence continues at coordinate 17,181 of NZ_JBVAYM010000023.1, read as the reverse complement.
GATACAAGCCTCAAGATCTTCGATATAATAATTATAGGCCTGTTCGATCGGATACGCATGAACCTGAAGCCGTATCATCTGTGTGATCTCATTCATGGAATATACCTGCTTAAAAATACATACAACGATCAAATACGCTATATGAGTGGTCGTATATCTTCTTTTTTTAGGTGCATCGACGATCCCATGCTTGACATAATTATTGATCATAGATTTTGTAATCAATTTTTCATCATTATGCGGTATGAAATCAAGCCATTCTTCAAGCAAAGTTACAACCTGATCGATATATAAGTCAATTACCGGAAGCTCCTCCCATCGCGGTAAATGTATTGATGTTTCCATATTTTCACCTTCTTTTGATAATTTTATCATACACATTTTTATTGTCAACTATTGACAATATAACATTTACAAGTTATTCTAGTATTGAATACTAGATAGTATGGTAAGGAGAAACTATGACACAAATTATCAGCGACACCTCAACTCTTTATAGCGTTGCCGTAGGCAAAGAAAAAGATTTGATCATTCTGCCTTTACAGATTGCCATTGATCAGAAAACTTATTATGAGTATGAAGAAATCACATCAGAACAGCTTCTTGAAAAAATAAGAAACGGTGCGATCCCCTCATCATCTCAGCCTTCTATCGGTGACGTATTAAATGCTTATGAATCAAATCCTGATCAGCCATTACTGAATATAACGATGGCGGATGGTTTAAGCGGTACCTATCAAAATGCAATCATGGCCCAGCAGCAATGTCCAAACCAAGACATTACCGTATTAAATTCAAAAACGCTGTGCGGACCTCACCGTTATCTTGTCAACAAAGCATTAAAATTAGCAAAAGAAGGAAAATCAAGCGCTGAAATCGTTACGGCACTCATGCCATCCATTGATAACAGCGTTTCATTCCTGATTCCTCAAAACTTTGAATTCTTAAAAAGAGGAGGCCGATGCTCAGCACTGTCAGCATCTGTTGGCGGTCTTTTGAGATTGACGATCGTCATGAAGCAATCAGATGACGGCAAGATTCTTGAGAAACATGCCGTTGCAAGAACTTATCAAAAAGCTCTGGCAAGTATCGCTGAATCCTTTAAGGAAAAAGGTGTTGATGAAAATTATATCATCACGATTTCACATGCGACAACTGAAAAACAAGTATTAGAAACAAAGGCTTATTTCCAAAATGAATTTCCAAATACAGAGATAGAGATTTATGATTTAAGCCCGGTATTCATTACCCAAGGCGGCCCCGGTTGTCTTGCTGTACAGTGTATCATGAAATAAAGATTTCGCATCAAGCGAAATCTTTTTTTAATATGGAATATAATCTTCCGGTCTTTCACGGCATACAGGTGCTTTATTGCTGCATTCCCAGCCATAAGCATGATAACTCATACCAAATGTATAATTACCTGTATTGCGAACATAGTTATATGCTTCCTCTACCGTCATCGAACCTAAATTATATAAATCGATATGTACGTGAGGTCCCGTGGAGTTTCCGGTCGAACCTCTGGCTGCCACAACCTGTCCCTGGGTCACGACCTGACCCGGTGATACCGTAATCGAATTATACTGCAGATGCAGCATATGGATCGCATATGTCGTTCCATTGACCGTACCGATGATCATGACATTATTTCCCGTAGCAGGATTTTTTGTACCTTCTACCGATGTTATATTTTGAGCAATGGCAACGATTCCGTTAAACGCTGCATATACCGGTGTTCCACGAGAACCAGCGATATCCATGCCGGAGTGTCTGGCACCTCCAAAACTGGCAGGATAGTACCATGTTCCTGCTGAACGGTAACCTGATACGACCATACCAAAGCCGGTAGTATCTGAAATATCACCATCTCCGACACTGAATGACGGCATGCTGTTACGTATAGAATTTACAGTAGATTCCAAACGGCTATATTCATCCATCAAATCTGCTTCTTTTTCATGTTGTTCCGCAATCAACTGATTCTGATAACTTTCAAGAGCGGCAAGATCATTTCTTTCACTATCCAAAACCGCCTTCTGTGCTTCAACGCCTTCTTTCTGTACTTCAAGCTGATTCTGATCCAGCTCAAGCTGGGCAATATCCGCACTTAACAATTCGATCTGCTCCTGTTCAGAAGCGGTGATCTGATTCATGATGCTGAATCTGCGAATCAAATCAACGAAATCCGTAGCACCCATCAGAAAATCAATAAAACCAAAGGTTCTTTTAAACGTCTGCGTTTCCACCATACGTTCTTTGATCTGACTATCACGCTGTTCGATATCCTGCTCTTTCGCAGCAATTTCTTCTTCCAATAAAGAAATGTTTGTTTCCAGTTCACTTATTTGATTCTCAAGCGTTTGGATCTCACTGTCTTTTGCTTCGATCTGACTCTGAATATCATGCAGCACATCATATAATGCATCAATATCGCCCTGAATAGCCGCTATCTGTTCATCAAGACTGTCCATGCTGTTTTCTACGTTATTTGCCTTTTGAATCAGATAGGCATTAAATCCCTGACATGAAGCAATCAGATCCTCAGAGATACGACCGTTGCAGACACTGTACCAGTAATCTTCATCCCCGCTGTAATCGATCGCATACGCCGGCGAAATCGAATATAACAGCATTGCGCAGATAACCAATATACTGACCTTCTTTTTCATCTCTTCCACCTCAGATACTTATTAACCGCAAAGAAGCTTCCCAGCATACCGACGATCATGCCGGTCGCCAAAAGCGCTAAAGATACATATACCGCAAAAGGGATCACCGGCTGCATCCGAAACATAGGAATCAGCAGTACACCATTAAGCGCATTGTACACATAACTATAACCGAAGATCGTAAGCAATATCGGAAGGATCGCCCCGATAACTCCGATCATCATTCCCTCAATCATAAAAGGCATTTTGATAAAGCCGTTGGTAGCACCTACGTTACGCATGATCGAAATCTCACTGTTTCTTGAATAGATCGCACTCTTGATCGTATTAGAAATCAAAAATATAGCCAATACGCTAAGTGCCGCCACAAAGATACCGCCCGCAATACGAACGCCATCCATGGCTTTTACAAGCATGACAACGCTGTCACCACCATAAGCAGCATCATAGATTCCCTCAAGATCCTGCAGTTCCTTACTTACTGTTTCCAAATTATTTCCATTGTCAACCTCGATGACAAACGCATTCAACAAAGGATTTCCTTCACCCCGATAAGCAGCATATAACCTTTGCGAAGCTTCATCATCGTTATTGCCAATATAACTTTCTAATTCCTGTTCTTTATCTGAAAAAGTAACTTTGACCACATGATCCATCGCTTCTATTTCTGATTGAAGAACAGTAATTTCTTCCTGTGTCAATGTATTTTCGATCGTTGCATATATCTGCAGCGATTCTTCGATACTATATGTAAAGCTTGATACATTACCCGCAAGCACCAAAAACACCATCAGCAATGTTAACGTTACACTGACAGCACTGGCACTTGAAAAAGTCAGAGCCAAATGACGGGCAATGCTTTTAAACGCCGTTTTTGTATGATAGGGAATTGATTTAAAAAATTTAATCATTCTTTAGATATCCTCCCTTCTTTATATCAGCCACGATATACCCCTCTTCAAGCGCAATCGTCCTTTTCTTGATATTATTGACGATCGTTGAATCATGAGTCACCATGACAATCGTTGTTTTCTCCTTTTCATTGATCTTCTCTAAAAGCTCCATGATCTCCTTGGACATTTCAGGATCAAGATTTCCCGTAGGCTCATCGGCAATCAGCACTTTTGGATGATTGGCAATCGCCCTTCCGATCGTAACACGCTGCTGCTGTCCGCCTGAAAGCTCATTAGGAAAAGATTTCGCCTTATCCTCCAGCGAAACTAATTCCAAAACCTCTCTTACACGTCTGCGGATCGATAGCTTATCTTGACCGATGCACTCCATCGCAAAAGCAATATTTTCAAATACGGTAAGGCTCGGCAATAAACGATAATCCTGAAATACGATTCCTAAATTTCTTCTATATAATGGTACATGCTTATGTTTTAAGCTTCCTACATCTGTATCGGCTACAATGACCTTCCCCTCATCAGGAATTTCTTCACCATCCAAAAGCTTGATCAACGTCGATTTTCCGGATCCGGTAGGACCGATGATATAAACAAATTCACCTTCATCAATATATAATGAAATATTCTTAAGAGCATTCACACCGTTTTTATACGATTTAGAAACATTCTCTAATGATATCACTTTTATCACATCCTCCAAATTATTATAACATAGATTCCGTTTTCATGAATTCCCAAAACGACTTTTTTTCGTGGTAAATTGTGGGATATATTTGTGATAAATTACATCGATCATATCAAAACCAAACACATCCTTTTATATATTTGAAAAAGCTCTCTTTTCCATTTTATCCCGATAAAATGCCTTTTCTATCACACTCTTTCATATCCGTCCATAAATATGATCTCAACACGATGACACATAAAATACCCCGGCATGTAAATTCCGGCTATGAAAAAGACATCCTTAGATGTCCATTCATACCATTATCGTTCATTATGATTAGGAGCAATCTTTTCCAGCTCCTGATAATATGTAAATCCATTGCCGGTAACCTCCTGTGCATCTTGGACAACCAGGAAGGCATTCGGATCGATCTCATTTATAAGCTTATTTAATTTAGGATATTGCTTATTGTCAATGACAACAAGGACCACCTCACGTTCCTCCCGCGTATAACCGCCCTGTGCATGCAGCAGGGTAGCACCGCGATCAATCTCCGCAATAATGGCCTTCAACATCTCTTCATAACGATTTGAAATGATCATTACAGACTTTGTTTTCTGTCCGCCAAAGCTGATGGCCTTGTCAATCATAAACGAGCTGGCATATACAGAAATCAGACCGATCAATGCTGCTTCGATCGAATAGGTGCTGATACCTAAGACCACCGTCAGGCCATCAATGATCAGGCAAGCGGTTGACAGCGGTATATGCAGATATTTTTCCATTAACAAAGCAGGAATATCCATTCCACCTGTGCTTGAACCCGTACGGAAAACGATACCGACACCTAATCCTATAAAGACACCGGAATATAAGGAAGCTAAGATAGGACTCTCTGTTAAAGGCCTGCCTTGAACCAGATAGGTAAGTCCGCTTAAGAAAATAGGATAACAAAGCGTACTAAGCAGCGTCTTGAGGAAAAATGATCTCCCCAGCAATACCGACCCCACCAAAAACAATCCTATCGTAATGGCATTGATCAACAAAGTGGTGTCGATAAAAGGTAAAATCGGATGCAGGGCAACTGCAACACCGGCAACACCTCCTGATAAGATTTCATTTGGAACAATGAAGCAGGAAACAGACAGTGCCACAAAAAAGTTACCAACTAAAATCAAAATAATATTTAAAATCGTATCTTTCTTCATCGACATCCCTCCTTTAAAAAGAGTAGACACTGTCTACTCGATCTGTGATTTCAAATATGCGAAAATAAATCCGTCCAAGTCACCATCCATGGCTGCCTGAACATTTCCGACTTCATAGCCGGTCCTTAGGTCCTTCACCATCCGGTAAGGCTGAAATACATATGAGCGGATCTGTGATCCCCATTCTATTCGTTTTTGTTCACCCTTAATTGCCGCAAGCTTGGCTTCCTGCTCCTCAATCTGAAGCTGATACAGCCTGGACTTTAATATCAGCATCGCCTGCTCACGATTTTCATGCTGACTTCTTCCTGCCTGACAGGTTGCGGTAATACCTGTCGGCTTATGAACGATGCGTACAGCAGAATCGGTCTTATTGATATGCTGCCCGCCGGCACCGGAAGCACGATGTGTATCGATCTCTAAATCATTCGGATTGATTTCGATTTCAATCTCATTATTGAACTGAGGTACCACATCCACGCTTGCAAACGAGGTATGCCTTCTGCCACCGCTGTCAAAAGGTGAAATACGCACCAAGCGATGAACACCCTTTTCTGCTTTCAGATAACCATATGCCAGATCACCTTCAATAAGCATCGAAACCGATTTGATGCCTGCTTCTTCTCCGGCCAGATAATCCAGCACCGTTACCTTATAGTTATGTCTGGCAGCATAGCGGGAATACATGCGATACAACATTTCTGCCCAATCCTGACTTTCGGTTCCGCCGGCACCCGGATGAATTTCCAGAATCGCATTGGAATGATCATATTCATGCGACAACAAAACCTTGATCTCAAAATCTTCAAAGGTTTTCAGGCTTTCGTTATATTCCTCTTCCAAAAGATCCATCAGATCCTGATCCATCTCTTCCTTTAAAATAGCCGCTGTCTGAGCAAAGGACTCAAACGTTTCCTCCAGCTTTTTATAAGATTCCACCAGATCTTTTAGATGATTACATTCATTGATCACCTTCTGTGCAGCCCTGGCATCATCCCAAAAGCCATCCTGTTCCATTTGCTTTTGAAGCTCTGATATCTTTGCCTCTTTCTTTTCAAGATCCAGGGACTCACCCAACTGTTCCAAACGTGAACGATAGTGGTCAATTCCCTGCCTTATCTCAAACAATTCCATTATTTCTTATACTCTCTGTATCTTACTTCAATCTTCATTCTGTTGGCAAAGAATACAACTTCACGGGCAATATTTTCCATCATTTCCTCAAACATTGCATAACCCTCTTCTACATAAGCCTGCAAAGGACGGTCCTGTGCATATGAACGAAGATAGATACCGCTTCTTAATTTATCCATCGTATCAATATGGTCGATCCAGTTACGATCCATATTTTTCAAAACGATCGTCTTTTCAAAAGGAAGATAATTTTCTTTCACATCCTCGATCTTATCATTGTAGAACTTCCAATCTCTTTCAAGACACAGATCCACAACGCTCTTGAGATCCTTACCGTCAATTTCCTCTAAAGTTACCATATCTTCCGGACATCCCAATACCTTTAAACCCGCCAACAGCTGTTCACCGTTGACCTTTGAAGATTTAGGATCCGAATTATTCGCAACAACCTGATTAAAGACCCTTGTAAACATTTCATATACAACTGAATGAACGTCATCATTATTCAATACATAATCTCTCTGTTCATACATGACCTCACGCTGTTGTCTTAAGACATCATCGTATTCCAACAAGGACTTACGAATATCATAGTTCTGTCCTTCAACACGCTTCTGAGCACTTGAAATAGCCTTTGTTACCATGCTGGACTCAATCTGGGTATCTCCCATCTTTTCAAATAAGCCTTCCAGTCTTTCACTGCCAAAACGAACCATCAGCTCATCCTTTAATGAAACATAGAAGCGTGAGAATCCCGGATCCCCCTGACGTCCGCTTCGTCCACGCAGCTGGTTATCGATACGACGGGATTCATGACGTTCACTTCCTAAAACAGCCAGGCCTCCCAATGCACGCACTTCATCATTAATCTTAATATCCGTACCACGTCCGGCCATATTGGTCGCAATCGTAACAGCGCCCTTCTCACCGGCATGCTTGATGATTTCTGCTTCACGGGCATGATTCTTCGCATTCAATACCTGATGCTTGATACCTTCTTTGGTAAACATCTCCGACAATCTTTCTGAAACCTCTACCGAAATCGTACCGATCAGAACCGGCTGACCTTTTTCATGCAGCTGCTTTGCCTCAGCCATCAATGCATCAAATTTAAGCTTTGGAGTACGATAAACAACATCCGGATAATCGATACGCTGAACCGGACGGTTGGTAGGAACCACCAAAACACGCATATTGTAAGTATCTAAAAATTCTTCTTCTTCAGTCTTGGCCGTACCTGTCATACCGGCAAGCTTTTCATATAAACGGAAGAAATTCTGATATGTGATCGTAGCTAATGTTGCCGTTTCTTCCCGGATCTTACATCCTTCTTTGGCTTCCAAAGCCTGATGCAGACCATCAGAGAAAGCACGTCCTTTCATGATACGTCCCGTAAACTGGTCAACGATCACGATCTCACCATCACTAACGACATATTCCACATCCTTCGTCATGATATAATTGGCTTTTAATGCCTGTGAGATATGATGTACCAGCTGGACATGCTGAAGATCATACAAATTATTGATCTTAAACATCTTCTCTGCTCTATCCACACCGGAATCTGTTAAGTTGATCGCTTTTGACTGGACATCGATCACATAATCTTCCGGTGACAAAGATTTAGCAAAGATATCTGCCTGACGATAATAATCAGCCGTCTGCTTCTTGCCTCCGGAAATGATCAGCGGTGTACGCGCCTCATCGATCAAAATAGAATCGACCTCATCAATGATCGCAAAATGCAAGCCACGCATGACACGATCCTGTGGACGAGTGACCATATTATCACGAAGATAATCAAAACCTAATTCAGCATTCGTCGTATATGTAATATCGCACTTATACACATCCTGTTTCTGATAAATATTTAATTCTCTTTTATTTACGCCGACCGTCATTCCTAAAAATTCATAAATCTGTCCCATCCATGCCGCATCACGTCCTGCCAGATAATCATTGACCGTAATGACATGAACGCCCTTGCCTTCAAGCGCATTCAGATATACGCACATGATAGATGTCAATGTCTTACCTTCACCTGTTTTCATCTCGGCAATATCACCGCCGTTGAGGATCAAGGCACCTAAGATCTGGACATAGAACGGAAATTCGCCTAAAACTCTTTTGGCAGCCTCACGAATCGTCGCAAAGGCCTCCGGGAGAATATCATCCTTGGTTTCTCCGTTTTTAAGTCTTTCCTTAAATTCATTTGTCTTAGCCTTCAGCTCATCATCGCTCAAGGCTGCCATCGTTGATTCATAAGCAACGACTTCATTGGCTTTTTTTTCGTATTGTTTCATTATACGTTTTTCTTCATTGAATATATTGGTTAAAAATCCCATCTTCGTACCTCCATGTCTATATAGATATAGCATTACTAATTTATTATATCAAAATAATCAAAGCAATTAAACAAAAAAGTGAGGCAATGCCCACTTTTTTCAGTTATTACATTTTTTTATAGTTTGACGATATTGTGAGCCTGCGGGCCACGATCTGTTTCAACCAGCTCAAATTCAACGGCCGTATCATTTTCAATTGTCTTATATCCTTCCATCACAAGCTGTGAATAATGAAAAAATACATCCTTTCCGCCTTCGACCGTAATGAAACCATACCCCTTTTCCTGGTTAAACATCTTTACTTTTCCTTGCATAATCTTATACCTTTCTATGAAGCAACTTCATACACATCATTATAAATGTTTTTGATTCCTTTTGCAAATAAAATTCAGACAACGCTTACTTCTTTTTTTACTACATTTTTGGCCTGAAGCCCTTTTTCAATCTCGATCGGATCAAACTCTACCAAAGCGCCCTCTTCAAGAGTCTTAAACCCTGTGATCTGAATTTGTGTATAATGTACAAAATATTCCTTATTGTCATCTCCTACAATAAATCCAAATCCTTTTTCCTGGTTGAACCATTTCACTTTGCCTTGCATAATTACTCCTTTCCGCACTTTCAGTATAGGAAATTCCGTTTTCACTTACAACTGTTGTTTATCGCACATTTCGACAAAACGGGGATGCACGCTCAATGCATACGCCTCCATGATCTCATCTTTTTTTCTTAATAAAGCAGCTGCCGCAAGCAGCGTATAACCGCTTGTTACCACATCATCAAACAGATAAAAATCTTTTGCCGGAAAAGAGGTCCGTTGAATGACCGAATGGATTTTTTCCCTGTTTTGTGCACGTTGTAAGCTTTGCTTGTAATTTTTAGTTTTGATGAAACAATCGCATACCTCAACCTCACAACAAGCCAGCATTTTTTTCAGGTGATGGAAGCCTCTGCTTTTCAGCTTATCCTCACTGCTGGGCATGATCACACATTGGCGATGTCGAAATATGTCAACCATTTTTTTCCTGTATTTCCATAAAAAAACATTCTCTAAAGCCACATCACATCCTTCCTTAAATTGATATAAAAGGCTCTCCAAAAAGTCATCATACCGATAAAATGCATGTACCCTCAGATATCCATATGTATAGATACAATCATTTTTTATAAAACGATGCCGGCAATTCCCACAAATGATATCCTCTTCAAAAAGGTACTCTTTCAAGGTAACTCCCTCATCCAGTGCATTCATGCAAATCAAACAGTGATTCATTCATTTTCTGCAGTGCATAGATACATCTTTTCATTGCGTGATTTTTCCTATCGGCATAAAGAAGCGCAAATCCTTTTGGCTCCTTTGGATCCCTTCCAACACGTCCCACGATCTGAATCAGACTGGCTTCATCAAATACCGGATGTGCACTTTGTAAAACAGCGACATGAACTCCCTTAAAGGTAACGCCTCTTTCAAGAATCGTGGAGGTAAATAGTACAGTCAGCTGATGCTCTTTAAATCGTCTTAGCACTTCCTCTTTACATATCGTCTTTGACGTGAATGAAGCACACGGCATAAAAACAGACAACCATTTTCCATAAGCATCAGACATCGCAATCGCAGGTACAAAAACTAACCACTGACCACCATATTTTTTCATAAACCACAATAAATGTATCAATTGAAAATAATGCGGAAGAATGAAGCATTGGGGAACGATTAACGGATGACCATGCGGACGAGTGAATAACTCGATCATTGATAGCTTGCCACTTTCTGCTTCTCGAAGCAATTGCCGGGAGGGAGTGGCACTTAGCAGCACCTTGACACCTTTACAGGCATTCATCGCGATTGCTTCCAGCATTTCATTATCCTTGTAAGGAAATGCATCAACCTCATCAAGAATAAGAAGATCAAACGTATGATGATAACGATAAAGCTGGTGCATCGTACAAACGATCAAATCCCCATCATCAACCTCGGTATGACCTTGACAAACCGCAATGACCTTTAGCCGTGGATAAGCCTTTCGTAATCTTTCACAGATTTCTAACACCACCTGCCTTCTGGGAATCGCAAAGCCTACTTTTTTTCCTGCGTTAAGAAAGGCAGTTATCGTTTCAAAGCAGATTTCTGTTTTCCCTGCCCCACAGCAGGCATACACCAAAGAATCAATACCTCCAAGTGCATTTTCTTTAAGCCTGACAGAAGCCCTCTTTTGCGCATCTGTCAATTCAAAATTTAAATGAGCTTTTACACGGTGTTTTCTACACTTGCATGGTTTCGGTTGAATGACATCGGTTATGTTCACTCTGCCAAACTGGATACACTTACGACAATAGATCTGTTCCCCATCCTGATAAAAATATTTAGGATCTTCATTCCCGCAGCGAGGACACTGCATCTATTCACCTCCTACTCTTATATATGCACTCCATCGTCATTTTTCCCACTTTTTTTATAAATTTTTACAAAAAATTTTTTCCGCAATCAGATAAGCCCATAAACCGGACATGAAGGATTCAGACAAAAACTTGGTTTTATTAATTTTTTACTTTTAATTATTAAAATGATCATTCATATAATTTTTATCGATAATATATTCAGATAGTCATAAGCTTGAAAAAAATTCCATATAATTCATTAGTTTCTATTGACAAAGAAGTCCAAATTGGTTAAATTTATACTATCCTTTGAGGGAGTAGTTGGCTATATAGCGGTAATATCAACATACTGATGAAAATCTGGTGTTATCTTAAACAACAAGACTCATGGACAATGGTTTTTTTCTATTGTCCATGAGTTTTATTTTGGGAGGTTTACATGGACACAATTACATTAATTACTTGTGCAATCGGTTTATCAATGGATGCCTTTGCAGTTGCAATTTGCAAAGGATTGGCACTAAAGAAAATCAATTTAAAAAAACAGGCATTCGTCGGATTATGGTTTGGCGGCTTCCAAGCTTTGATGCCTTTGCTTGGTTATCTTCTAGGCATTAATTTCAGAGATTACATCACTTCGATCGATCACTGGATCGCTTTTATTCTTCTAGGTTTTATCGGTCTGAACATGATCAAAGAATCATTGGATAAAGATGAATGTGAGGACTGTGAAGATGCTTCGTTATCTTTTAGAAGCATGCTGATCTTAGCGATTGCTACCAGTATCGATGCCTTAGCTGTGGGAATCACATTTGCTTTTTTAGATGTCAATATCGTTACAGCAGTTTCATCTATCGGTATCATTACCTTTGTACTTTCAGCAATTGGTGTAAAAATAGGTCATGTCTTCGGTTCCCGTTTAAAATCAAAAGCTGAATTAGCCGGAGGCATCGTCTTGATTCTTTTGGGCATTAAGATATTACTGGAACATCTGGGTATATTTTAAAAGCACAATGCAAATGATGCATTGTGCTTTTAGCGTTTCAGATGTATTAAATATCTTTTTTAATCAAATACGATACATTTATGTATATTTATGTGAGGTCTTTCTATACAGGGGTTTGTTTTTGTATCGATACATTTAATTTTTAAGATATTTTTTGTAGAATAAACGATATTTATATTTATCAAGAAGATGCTGATTATATTGCTCTCCGCCGTCAATGTTAACACTTCTCAGAACAGGCGGCTCATAACCGTTTCGTTTCAATTGTTTAATTGTTTCTACTACGATCCAGTCATAGATAAAGGCTGTTATGATCGTAGAAGTTGGTCCTACTTTATCTGCAAGTCCTTCAACAGTTATCGTAGCATCTCCATAAACACAATGGTTATCAATGACCAGATCGGCCAGTTCATATACCATCTTTCCTGATGAATGACGCGGTGTACATTTTTCCGCAAACTTCTTGGCATAGCAGGTAATGACCTTTACACCCATATTCTTTGCATACTGGGCAATTTCTACGCTTATCGGATTACGGCTTGAATTAGAAGTAATCAAAACCAGATCATTTTCCTGCAGATCATAGTTCTGCATAAATCTTGTTCCGACACCCTCTACCTGTTCATATAATCCTCTTCCCGCTTCATCCATTGCCTTGATCGGAACCAGTCCGCCCGCACGATGGCAAAGCTCGATAGACAGGGTATGAGAATGACCGCTGCCAAACACATGAATCATTCCGCCTTTAGTGATCGTATCACAGAACATATCCACTGCTTTTTGGATATTCTCTTGTTCATTCTCCTTTACTTCCTTCAACTGATTGATAACATTATCATAATAATCAAAGCTTAAGCTCATTTTGATCAACCTCTGGCAATAATTCCTAAAGCACCTAAGATAAACATGGCAACCATGAGAATGAACGTGATCTTGATCGGCGTGATCTTTTTCTTCTGATACATCCAATAGACAACAGCCATCAATGCTACCGGCAGCAACTTAGGCATGAAAGAATTTAAAACATTTTGCAGTACGACAGCTCCTGCTGCGTCTTCAGGAACAGCACTGGTGATGACTTGAAGCGGTACACCTTGATAATCCAGCAAAAATGAGATTGGTGTAGAAACAGACAGCATGGAAGCAACCATACCACCAACGACTACCAGGCCTAAGACACCTGCACCAAAAGATAATTTATCCATCAACTCCATTGACTGAGTCAGCTTCGATCCTTGTGAGAATCCGATATTCATCAATTTCCATTTTACGATAGATAATCCTATGATCAATAACAGATCTATGATTGCCAACACGGCAATCGCAGACATGGCATTACCGCCAATAGCCATTGAAGCAGGAATTGAGAAGAAGATAGGCAAAATGATCGAAAAGTTCATGGTATCTCCGATACCTGCCATCGGGCCCATCAAAGATGTCTTGATACCTTCGATAGTTTCCCCATCAGCCTTACCGAGCTCTAAGGCAGTAACCATACCTAAAATAGGATAGGCTCCCCAAATCGTTGAGGTATTGAAGAAATGAGTATGACGCATCATGGCATTCTTCAATCCTTTTGGATCATCTTTATAAACCTCTTCTAAAACAGGAGTAATTGAATTTAAGAAGCCAATGCCTTGCATACGCTCATATGACCATGAAAGCTGAAAGGTCAAAGCACGAATATAAACTTTCTTTAATAATTCTTTTGTTTCCTGCTTACTCATTAGAATTCACCTCCAATTTGTTCAACTGCCTCATCTGTTTTATTTTCTTTATTTCTATACCATAATGTCGTATAAACGATTGCACAAACCAGGCCCAGCAAAGCAATGCCCAATGTCGGAACACCTAAATATGCACTTAATACAAATCCTAATACGACCCACCACCATTGTTTTCTAAATGGCAGATATGTTAACAGGATTACAAATCCTAAAGCCGGCATCGCTGCACCGATTGCCTGGAAGCCACTTAATATAAAGCTGTTTTCATTCAGCATCTCTACTACCTGGGCAGCAAAGGTATTTCCAAGCACACCTACGATCAATACAGGAATGATTCTTGATAATCCCCAAGGAATGACACCCAGATAGTGGGATACATGGGCCTGCTTGATATTTCCTTCAGCAGCATATTTGTCAGCTCTTTGTGCACAGAAGGAATTGAGCGTACGTGCTAATACATCAGTATTCTGCGTAATGGCAGCCATAGCAACACCTGTCGTTAAACCAATATCAGAATTGTTTGTCAAGACACCTACCATGACACCGATAACTGCTCCTGTCGTATAATCCGGAACAGCAGCTCCACCATAAGACCATACTCCCAAAGAAGTCATTTCCAGCATGGATCCTATTAAAACACCAAGCTCCACATTACCGGCAATAAGTCCGGCTGCCGTTCCTGCGATGATCGGACGATTCCAGAAACCTACACCTGTCGTAAGAACTTCCAGCTGGGCAATTGCTGCCCATATCGATAATATAATTATTTGCAGTATTGATAATTCCATTCTATACTCCTTTCATGATATCCTTAAAGCTTCTTTTCTGATCATTTGGCAACATTTGAAAATAAATATCAACATTGTTATCAATAAACCATTGAATATCTTTGATTTCCTCATCAGTAGCAAAGATTTTTTCATTCAATTTCTTGGCTCCCTCTTTAAATGTCATATTGCCAATATTTAAACTATCATATTTATTCAGCAAAGCACCTTCAAACAATTTCCTTGCATCATGTATATTTTGTGTTAACAGAAATACATTTTCATTTGGTGCCAAGCCCCTATTTAAATAACCAATGACCTTTTCCACGCTTACCATAGACAGTCTTACCTGTTTAGGTGCAGCTATTTTCAAGATCTGTTGCTGTAAAGCATTTGATGCGACCGCATCATTTGCCAGAATGATATGATTTGGATTTACTGCTTTTGACCATGATATCGCTACCTGACCATGGATCATCCGCTGATCAACACGAAAATGTACAATTGGCATCTTCTCACCTCTCTTTTTACAGGCAATCAATAAGTGACTGATATTTTTTGATCTGTTTCTGGTTTGCTTCATCCCCATCATCTAAATTGGAGCTGACATATAGAGGCGGTTTATATCCGTTCTCAACACAAATTTCAACTGTTCTCGATGTGATGCAATCCATGACCAGCATTCCTAAAATGGTACTTGTTCCGGTAAATTTACCTTGAATCTCCGGCATTTCCAGACAAGCATCTCCTAATACACACTTGATATCAATAACTAAATCAGCAACATCACATAATTTCTTTCCACTGCTATGTCTGGAAGAAACGTGACTTGTAAATTCTTTTGATGTCAGTGCAATTACTTTCATTCCTATTCTCTTCGCCTCCAGTGCCATATCAACAACACCCGCATTACGTCCTGATATAGAAACAATGATCATCGTATCTAAAGGACTTGTATTGACCTGTTGAAGATATTTATCACTAAAGCCTTCGATTCTCTCACCATAAGTACTCAGTTTTGCTTTTGGAAATAATGACAAATGCGGTATCAGCAACGCATTGACAGGGAGCAATCCCCCTGCTCTATAAAACACTTCCATCGCAAACATTTGTGAATGTCCACATCCAAACACATGGACCAGCCTTTCATTTTGAATTGAGTTGGCACAGTATTCTGCTGCCTTATTGATGTTCTCTTTTTCTTCCTGAAACTGCCTTTCCATCTGTTCTTTCACAATTTCATAAAATTCTAAGTGCTTCATCCTCCACCCCAGGCCATAATATGTGTGACCTGATCCTTTCCTCTCATAGAACTGAGATCTCAATTCAAGATTGCAGCCGCCCTGCTCTGCCGGCAAAAGATCGAGCATGCACTTACAAGTCATGAATTGATTTATATCTATACATTTGCTTTTGACAAATGTTAGATTTAAGATTAAACATTACATCATCATAACGTTATAACCAGTAACTGTTTAAATGAATCTTTACCTGTCAAGTAAAGATCCTTTCAAACTAATTTTCCAGACTTACTGTAAACTTAAAGCTGTTTCCCTTTGACACCATGGTCGAATAGCTGATGATCCGATCATTAAAATAAGAAATTCTTTTTACCAGTAAGCCATACATCGGCGATTTACATTCCAGCAACTGACATTCATGAACATTAAGCTCACAACCGCTAATCGTTTCAACGACGTGATTGATGAAAATTCCCGCCTTTGTTTCCAATGTTTTATATAACGAATATTTCTCGAAATCAAGATTTAACAGAAATTCAAATCCTTCATAAGGAAAATACGCCTTCTCTACAATAATCGCTGTCGTATCATCACATCGTAATCTCTCGATATAGATTACTTTATCTTGAATGGATAATCCAAGCTTCTGTGCAACTGCAGGTGTACATTCCATAACTTCGCGCCGGACCAGCTTGGTTTTTGATATCTTTCCTTGCTTCTCCATTTCCGAAGTAAAGCTATATACACGATTTGTTAAATTTTGAGTAACACCTTTCCCAACAACGTAAGTCCCTTTTCCTTGCACCTTCCTCAATTTACCTTGATTTTCTAATTTTGAAATTGCATTTCGAACGGTGATTCGCGACATTCCATATATTTCACAAAGCTCTCTTTCAGAAGGTATGCATTCACCCGGCTGCCATTCGTTATTCTCAATTTTCTCTTCGATCTTATCAATCAGCTGATAATATAAAGGTATTCTATCTTCATATTCCTTCTTCATAATTGCATTATAAACTTGTTATAACCAGTTGTCAATACATCAATTATATTTTTGTAACCGGTTGCATTTTTTTATATGGTAATGTTAATAAACAAAAATAATAAACAAATTTCAAAAAAAG
>NZ_JBVAYM010000022.1:0-34637 GCF_055420025.1 Traorella sp. mt218 | reverse complement strand
GAAGAAGTTTCTAAATTAATCTTAAAAGCAAATAAGATATTATGTATTGGTGTTGGTAATTCAGGTATTCCTGCTGAAGCATGTGCCATGAGATTTTTAAGAAATGGATTAAATGGTATATATCTAAAGGATAATCATTTTCAGCTTATTTATTTGAATGAAATGAAAAAAAATGATTTTGCTATCTTATTTAGCAATAGCGGAGAAACAAGTGATGTTCTATATTGTGCAAAGATTTTAAAAGAAAATAATATTAAATTTCTATGCATCACCTCTTCAATCGTTTCTTCTTTAGCTAAGATCAGTGATTACCAGATTCTAATCAAATTTATCAAAGGACCGGTTACCAGTGGAAATATGATTACGCAAATCGTTCAAATGTATGTAGCTGATTTAATTAATACCGGTGTATATCTCCAAGATAAAAATAAAATTATGAAATCAAGGGAAATCACTTATGATTATGCCACAGCAAAACAAAAAGGAGATCTTTAAGACCCCATTATTACTTTTCTATACGAATATACACTGAGGACCAATTAATAAAAATGTACGAACAGGAATATCGTAATTCCATACTCGTACATTTTTTATTTTATAAAGGTATAAAAATAGCAATCAATGCTGCTAATGCGATATAAAGAATTGGATGCTTGTTGTATTTTACCAGTAAAAAATATATAAGAGCAAAGCATCCTAATGCCGGCCAGTTGAAAAAATCTAACATTGTCTTGTCTACATGAAACAAGGTCGATTCTATCACATCCCATGCTGATACGAATATTAACGCTGCCACTGCCGGTCTTATTCCATAAAAAGCTGCATTTACATATTTGTTATCCTTAAATTTATCCAATACCTTACATATTGATATAATCACGATCAAGGCCGGAACAACGATCCCCATCGTCGCAACCACACCACCTATGATCCCTGCTGCATTATATCCTGCGTAAGTAGCCATATTGACCCCTAGCGGTCCCGGTGTACTTTCAGAAATAGCGATCATATCGATCAGTTCTACTCGTGTAAACCAGTCATACTTATCTGCCAGTTCATAAAGAAACGGTAAGGTTGCAAGTCCTCCACCTACTGAAAACAATCCAATCTTGAAAAATTCTATAAAAAGTGTCAGCAGCGTCATGCTCTCTTCCCCTTTCTAGCCTTGAGTATAATACCGATAATGGCTGATCCAATTACTACCGGAATCGGTGATAGAGATGAAAACATTAAAACTACAAAAACAATTCCAAAGATGATGAGCGTGCTTACATCAACAACGCCTTTCTTAAAAAGGGTCAGTGTTGCATTCACGACAAGAACCCCAACCGCAACACGTACACCTCTGAAGGCCTGCTGAACGATCGGATATGCCATGACATTGCTTAAGAACATGGCAATCAATAAGATAATAACGATCGATGGGAAAACCATGCCCAACGCTGCACACAAAGCTCCCATTTCTTTTTTGCACTTATATCCGATAAAGATAGATGTATTGATGGCAATGATACCCGGAGTACACTGGCTGATGGCATAATAATCCATGATTTCCTCTTCACTTGCCCAGCCTCTATTTTCCACGATTTCCTTTTGCAGTATAGGAAGCATTGCGTAACCGCCGCCAAAGGTAACTGCACCGATTCGTGAAAAGATAAGAAATAAATCAAGATAATCTTTCATCATTTTCACCCTTTCTGTCAGAAAAACATCCTACTCCAACAAAACAGTATTTGGATTTCAGCTATTTCAAATTATACTCTATGGTGCTAGCATTGTCAAAATATTTATTCGTATATTTAATTATTTATACGTACATTTAAACATATAAATTTATTAAAAAAAATAAGTATTATCATAAAAAAAGCCTATAAAAAGGCATATTCATATATTCAGATATTATTATCTATTTTTTTACTGATTTATCTTTCAAAATTATTTATATATACATTATGTAAAATAAACATATATTTCACACATAAAAAAAGGCAGATTTCTCTGCCTTGCTTGTCATCTAAAACATATCTTATTTATAAAACTCCATCGGATATGTCAGATATGAATGTGGTTCAAGCTGATCACAGGTTACATATCCGCTAGGTGCTTTAAGTAATGATGGAATACGATTTACAACTGTTGCGCAAGTATGTTCAACCGTTGCCGGCTTGACAACGTGGAATTCTGTATTCGGTTCTCCTGTCAGCCACCAGTCACACATATCACCATCTTCCGGTCCATATACCTTACCGATTGTTTCTTCTTCAATCGTAATGCCCTGCATCGTTTCAATTGTTACGACTGCTGACATACCGATACATTTACCGGCCTTGATCGTTTCACCCAAAGTTTCACTATATACATCATGATCACTTGTATAAGGAACATGCTTCTGAGTGATTGATTTGATCGTTAATCCAAGTTTGCTGCAAAGAGCTTCACTGGCATTCCAAGCATAAGAAGGTTCAAATTCAGTCGGATGAGCAATCGTTTCTTCAAATTCTTCTTTCGTCAGATTACATCCGTGAGCCTTCGCTAAAGCTAAACCATAATCTTCAACATTATAGCTGTAAGCTCCCTTGATCTTTGTCAGCTTATGACAACCGCTGGCAATCATCGCCACGCTATTGATCCAGAAAATATCCTGCATTCCCGATCCGGTAATCGTACAATTATGAGCTTTTGCCAATGCATCCAAACGATTGATCTGAGCAGCTGATGTTGTCCAAGGATAAATTGCTTCCTCACAAGTTGTGATTACATTGATACCTCGAGATACGCACTTTTCTACATGATCATAAATATCATTGATAAAGCTGAATAAGGTAACGATTGCCACATCAGCATCACATTCATCAAGCACCTTATCGGCATCATTAGAAATAAGAACACCTGTCTTAACGCCCAGACCAGCAAAATCACCAACATCCTGTCCAACTACTGCCGGATTGACGTCGATAGCACCAACGATCTGTGCACCATGCTCATAAAGATAACGAAGCGTATATTTCGCCATCTTACCGCAACCATACTGAACTACTTTAATTTTCTCCATAAAATTAACCTCCTTCTCCTGATCATTGCAGGAGCTTTTCCTTATGACTTTAGTTTAAACTATCATCTAAGGTGAGAGTCAATAGAATTTGTGAATTTTTTATCTTTTTAGGAAACTAATAGGAATCTGAAGCCTCATAAACATGCTTCTCTGTTCACTGTCAAAGACATTAAACTCTGTCATGATTTCACAGATATAATCACCGGCAATCTGATATCGATGTTCTTCACAGAACTGCTTCAGCTTTTCCGCATACATAATTTCATCATCATATCGATCCAAATAGATACAGGCATACATACCACTTTCGATAACTTGCAGATGGACATGGGAGTTTTGATCATGACGGTTCGTAAAAATAAAGATCTGATTCGCAATATAACGATCATGAATATAATCATCCTTGGTAATTGAAGTACCGACATTATAAGAATGTATCTGTCTGAATTCATTCTTTTCTAAAGCTTCCCGCAGCTCTAATAATACTTTTTCATAACTGCTGATATCACTGTTGTAGAAATTGGAAGAACAAGGAATGCCCCAAATATAGCGCTGATCGATAAATTCAAGCGATATCGTACCGGTAGAGGGCGATTTGCGATAACGCTCTATCGACATGATGGCCCGATCAACGGCATCATGGCGTGCTTTTAACTGACGAATCTGTTCATGGATCTGTTCGCTTTTTTGGACCAGCAAAGATTCGATCATATCCAGATCTTCCTTTTGAAAAGCCTCTGCGATTTCCGAAAGGCTCATACCTAATTCTTTCATATAAGCAATCATATCCAGTCGCGCATTCTGATGAATATCATAATATCGATAACCGCTGTCCGGATCGACATATCGCGGTTTCAGCAAACCCATTTCATCATATAAACGCAGGGTAGGGATCGATACCCGATTCAACTTTGCCATTTTTCCGATCGATAGTAAATCTTCCTTCATAATTCCTCCAAAACTCTAATGTATATATAGAGTTTAACATGAAATAAAAATCAATTCCAGCATCAAAAAAATCTTCGCATCATTTTCTGCGAAGATTTATTTCATGATATTAAAAAACACAAAAACATTTACGAATGATTCATCAATTCCATATACTTATCATATTCACTTTCAGGAATGTTCAATAGCTTCATGGCATCATGCAGATTGATCTTCATATTCTCCATCAGCGAACACAAGGAAGTATAGAATCCTTCCTGTCTTCCTCTCTCCATGCCTTCCTTCATGCCCTCTTTTATACCTTCTTTTATACCTTCTTTTATGCCCTCTTTTCTACCTTCTTTTATGCCCTCTTTCCTACCTTCCTTCATACCTTTTTTCATACCTTTTTTCATACACATCTCTTCCACATAGGCTCCATAATCGCACATGCTTCTTACCTCCTTCGCCAGTCCTCCTTTTAGCCTGAAATTATACTTCTTTAATGCTTGATTTTTCGTTTCATAATTCATCCCTTGGTCCGCCAATATTCTTAGGATATTCATCGATACTTTTTCGTTTTCCTTACATCCTAAGTATAGCACAATGATCTGCTGCTTATCAAAATATTTTTCCTCTTCGCACGCATTCCCGATGATATGTTCCTCCACCATCCGATAACGATTGATACAATTTTGCTTGTGCTTTGGCGCATTAAAGACGATCCAGATCGATACCACCTTTACGATATCGTCATACTGTGCATGATTGAACACCTCTTCCACCTGCATTGATACATTGCGGGAATTGTAATAGTTGGCCCTGCTTAAGACATGGCTTCTTCCTTTCAATTCTCCCTGGGCCTCCAGATTGATGATCATAGCGATTTTTCTTTTGTCATCATGGGGCAGGGATGCATAGATGAGCGAATCGAAAACGACACTGACGTCATCTTCATTATTTTCATTTCGATGTCCGGAAATAAGGTGTGTATGTAAAGGGACATCTCCTTTAGGCTCGATACATTTCATGATTTCACCAATAGAAGAGTTTGCGTATTCATCAAGATTGTCCTTCATGATATAAGCAAGGACCAGCTTGCTCCTTAAGATATTCTTGAAATGTTGGTCGAGCAGAATCTTTTGATGCATAAATGAGTACCTCCCTACTCTTATATATGCAGTCAATCGTCATTTTTCCCAAAAATAATTCAAAAAATAAAAATTTTTTCATCGCTATCTGTTTAACAGCGTAATTCTCCGTGACTTTACTTCAATGATCTTTTCTTCCTTCAGTTTTTTTAATTCCCTGCTCATCGCACTTCGATCTACTGCCAGATAATCGGCCATATCCGTATATGAAAAAGGAAGCCGGATCATTCTGGATCCTGTTTTTTTCGACAATATATCAAAATACTCCAAAAGCTTATTACGAATCGTTTTATTGGTCAAAATGCGGATCCTTTCATTGCGTTGACTTATGATTCCCATAAATATCTCCGAAATGTTCAACAGAAACTGATAGTGATATTCTTTATCATTTGAAAGGTTGCGAACAGCAGCCATATCAAAAAGTAAGATCTCACTGTCCTCTTTTGCCAGAATCTCACACCCTTCATTGATCGAAAAGGAAATGTTGCTGCCAAAGACCGAATCTTTATATAATTCTTCTATAATAACATTATTACCATAATAATCACTCTTAACGATCTGTATATAACCTTCATTCACGATTCCTATGACCTGATTCAACCTTATCGCTGATATGCTGTCATTTTTCTCGAAATATACTATATTTGCCTCTAAATCCTTTAATAATAAAGTTTTATCCTCAGGATCTATTTTTTTAAATATGTCGAGTGCCATCTTATCACCTTCAAAAAAATCATATCACGTTTTCAATATTGTTGCAAATGCAACAGTATATCTTTTTTTATTATGATAAACTATATATACACGAAAAAAAGAGGTACAGATTATGAAAATTATTAAGAGAGATGGGCATGTTGTCGATTATTTTCCTGAGAAAATTGCCGTTGCGATCGGTAAGGCCAACGCAGAGGTAAGAGAGGAGGATCGTGTAAGTGAAGAGCAGATCAACGCGATCATCAAATATATCGAAAGCTTAAATAAAAAAAGAATCTTAGTAGAGGATATCCAGGATATCATCGAAATTAAATTAATGGCTTTGGGAAAATATGCCTTGGCAAAAAAATATATTACATATCGTTACAAGCGTGAATTAGTACGAAAAGCAAATACGACCGATTTGGCGATCAAAGAGCTCATTGAAGGAGAAAGTGAATATTGGAACAGTGAAAATTCCAATAAGAACGCAAAAGTCGTAACAACTCAAAGAGATTATCTGGCAGGGATCACCAGCACAGATATCACACGTCGTTTTTTATTGCCTGAAGATATCGTCCAGGCTCACGATGAAGGAATCATTCATTTCCATGATGCTGATTACTTTGCGCAAAACGCTTTACACAACTGCGATCTGATCAATTTAGAAGATATGCTTCAAAACGGTACGAACATCAATGGGGTCATGATTGAAAAACCGCATCGTTTCCTTACGGCCATGACGATTGCGACCCAGCTGATCACAGCTGTTTCTTCCAGCCAGTATGGCGGCGCCACGATCACGATGACACATTTGGCACCTTTTGTCAGGGATAGTTATAACTATTATCTGAAGAAGTACAAAAACCGTGGTTTTGATGATGAGCAGGCCGTTAAATTTGCGAAAGAAGATCTGGCAAAAGAAATCACAGATGGTGTGCAGACTTTCCAGTATCAGATCAATTCCATGACAACGACAAATGGACAGGCGCCTTTCTTAAGTGTTTGCCTTTACTTAGGTGAAACAGATGAATATAAAGAAGAGCTGGCCATGATCATCGAGGAAGTGCTGAAGCAGCGTACACAGGGCATGAAAAATGAAAAGAATGTATATATTACCCCGGCTTTTCCAAAACTGTTATATGTCCTTGAAGAAGACAATATCCGAGAAGGAAGCAAATACTGGTATCTGACTGAGCTGGCTGCAAAGTGTACGGCAAAGCGTATGGTACCGGATTATATTTCCGAAAAGGTCATGAAAGAATTAAAGGTTGACAAAAACGGTAATGCCGCCTGCTATCCATGCATGGGCTGTCGTTCTTTCTTAACGCCTTATGCTGATGAAAACGGTAAGCCAAAATATTATGGACGTTTCAATCAAGGCGTGGTCACGATCAATTTGGTCGATGTAGCCTTATCCAGCGGAAAAGATCCAGAGCTTTTCTGGAAGATATTTGAAGAACGTCTGGAGCTGTGCCATCGGGCTTTACAGATCCGTCATAAACGCTTAAGCAACATCACTTCAGATGCTGCTCCGATCCTTTGGCAGCATGGTGCTCTTGCCCGTCTTCCAAAAGGAGCCAGCATCCATGATTTGCTGCACAACGGATATTCAACGATATCTTTAGGTTATGCCGGCTTATATGAATGTGTCAAATATATGACAGGTCATAGCCATACGGATAATGGTAAAGGAAAAGAATTCGGTCTTGAAGTCATGCAGAAGATGAATGATAAGTGTAAGGAATGGAAAGAGGCTGAAAACATTGATTACAGCGTCTATGGCACACCGATCGAATCAACGACCTATAAGTTTGCGAAATGCTTACGAGATCGCTTCGGCAAGATCCGCGGCATTACCGATCGTGATTACATCACCAACTCCTATCATGTACCGGTATTCGAAGAAATCGATGCCTTCACTAAGCTGAAACTGGAAAGTGAATTCCAGAAGCTAAGTCCGGGAGGAGCTGTTTCTTATGTAGAAACACCTAACCTGACAAACAACATCGATGTCGTTCTGCAGATCATCCAGTTCATCTATGATAATATCATGTATGCAGAATTAAATACTAAATCCGATTATTGCCAGGTATGTGGCTATGATGGTGAAATCCTCATTGATGACAATATGGAATGGTATTGTCCAAACTGCGGTAACCGTGATCATGATAAGCTCAATGTTGCAAGAAGGACTTGCGGTTATATCGGCAGCAACTTCTGGAACAAAGGAAGAACCCAGGAAATCAAAGAAAGAGTATTGCATATAGACAATAAGGATGCATAGTATGAGATATGCGAAAATAAGAAAAATGGATATTTCCAATGGTCCCGGTGTCAGAGTTTCGATCTTTATGCAAGGCTGTGCCTTTCATTGTCCAAACTGTTTCAATCCCGAAACCCATGATTTTCAAGGTGGCAGTGAATTTAATGAACAGACCATCCAAAAGGTCTTATCCTTAGCCGAATCTGACAATATCGTCGGTTTATCTATCTTAGGTGGCGAACCGATGCATCCGATCAATATTGACGGAACCTGTGCGCTTGCCAAAGCCTTTAAAGAAAGATATCCGAATAAATCGATCTGGTCATGGACGGGATATCTGTTTGAAGATTTGAAAGATAAAGAGGTCCTTCATCATATCGATGTGCTGGTAGATGGTTTATACAAGGACGAGCTTCATGACTTCCGCTTAAAATGGCGTGGCTCTTCCAACCAGCGGGTCATTGATGTACAGGCATCATTAAACGAAAATAAAATAGTATTATTTACAGACTGACAGGAAGTATATTTCCTGTCAGTTTTTCTATACAAATGAATGCAAAACCGTTATAATAGACAAGACGAGGTGAAAGAATGAATACGATTTTATTTGATTTAGATGGAACCTTGCTTCCAATGGATGTCGAAGAATTTACAAAAAAATACTTTGGATTGATCATGCAGACCATGAACGAAAATAATCGTGACGGAAAGATGATCCTTGATGCCATCTTAAAAGGTACGATGGCGATGGTAAGAAATGATGGCAGTCGTACGAATGAAGAAGTTTTCTGGGAAACATTTGTAGAAGCAACCCAGATCCCTCAAGATGAAATTGAACCTGAATTCTATGATTTCTATGAAAATGTTTTTGATAAGATCAACAGTGGTATCCAAAGTCAAAATATGATCAAAGCTGCTAAGCTTTTAAAGGAAAAAGGATATCGTTTATACCTGACAACCAATCCATTGTTTCCACGCGTTGCCACTTTAAAAAGAGTTCGATGGGCCGGACTTGATCCGGACGATTTCGAATGGATCACCACCTATGAAAATTCTTCATTTAGTAAACCCTCTGTTAACTATTATCAAGAAGTTATCCAAGGTCAGCATCTGGATGTCAACCAATGCATGATGGTTGGTAATGATGTCAAAGAAGATGGTGTTATCGAAACACTGGGCATTCCTTTATATTTGGTTGAGGATTATATGCTGAATCATGACAATCTTGAAATCAAGTGCCGATGGAAAGGAAGCAGTCAGGATTTTCTTTCATTTGCAGAAGGACTTCCTGAAGTCAAATAAACTATCTGAAAAAAACAGTGATCACACTGTTTTTTTCTGCCAGGTATATTCGTTGACACTTTATTTTCCTTTAGAATATAATTATAAATAAGGATTTAAGGAGGAAATAAAGTGAAAATTGTAATAGTTGGCGGTGTGGCCGGCGGTGCAAGTGCCGCTGCCCGCATAAGACGTCTTGATGAACATGCACAGATCATCATGTTTGAAAAAGGCCCTCATGTTTCTTTTTCAAATTGTGCTCTTCCCTATCGTCTAAGTGATGAGATCAACAGTGACCAAAGGCTTATCATGATGACACCTGAAAGATTTGCCCATCAATATAACATCCAGGCATGTCCGAATCATGAAGTCTTATCCATTCACAGAAATGAAAAGAAGGTTTGTGTTAAAAATTTAATCAGTGGAGAAACTTTTGAAGAAAGCTATGATAAGCTCATTCTTGCTCCCGGAGCCAGTGCTATCGTACCTAAGATCAGCGGAATAGAAAAGGCCCATACATTTGTAGTGAAAAATGTGGCGGATGTATCCAGGCTTTATTCATTTCTAAAGGAAAACAAGGTCAAGAAGACTGCTGTCCTCGGTGGTGGCTTTATCGGTGTCGAAGTATGTGAAAATCTGATCCATGCCGGATATGAAGTATCGCTTATTGAGGCAATGCCACAGATATTACGTACATATGATTATGATATGGTACAGATCCTGCATAAAGAAATGATGGATAAAGGGGTCCGGCTGGTCGTAAATGATAAAGCCATTGGTTTTAATGATTCAAATGTGCTTCTTGAATCAGGAAAAGTTGTCGAAAGTGAAGCCGTGATCCTGGCTCTTGGCGTACGTCCCGATACGATGCTTGCGAAAGAAGCCGGGCTATTGTTGAATGAGCGAGGGGCAATCAAAGTGGA
Organism: Traorella sp. mt218; assembly: GCF_055420025.1. Lineage (NCBI taxonomy): Bacteria > Bacillati > Bacillota > Erysipelotrichia > Erysipelotrichales > Erysipelotrichaceae > Traorella > Traorella sp. mt218. The sequence goes on along the minus strand of NZ_JBVAYM010000022.1, from coordinate 24,344 downwards.
TGCTAATTACTGTACCAGCGATCCTGATATCTATGCCGTAGGTGATGCCATCGAAGTGTTTAATGCGCTGACCCATCAGCCTATGATGCTTTCACTTGCCGGTCCTGCCCAGAAAGAAGCACGCGCTGCTGCGGATCATATCTACGGTCATGCCGTAAGAAATCACGGGTATATCGGTTCGAGCTGTATTCAGGTATTTGACTATCAGGCCGCTTGTACCGGTTTGAATGCTGCCCAATGTGAGGCATTAGGATTTAGCTATGATTTTGTTTATATCATACCTCAGGATAAGGTAAGCATCATGCCACATAGCTATCCCTTACATTTAAAACTGATCTTTGAAGTTCCTACGGGAAAAATCCTCGGTGCACAAGCCATTTCCAAAGGTGAAGCAGTCAAACGAATTGATGTGATTGCAACGCTTATCAAATTTAACGGAACGATTGATGATCTAAAGGATCTGGAGCTTTGTTATGCACCACCTTTCTCAACTGCCAAAGATCCTGTCAACTATGCCGGTCTGGTTGCAGGCAATCTATTAGAAAATCGTTTTTCCCAAGTTCATGTCGATAAGGTAAGAGAGCTGGTGGAAAACCAGGCTTGTATTATTGATGTCCGTGAAGAAGGCGAATACGCACAGGGACACCTTGTTTCCGCAATCAATATACCGCTTAGCCAGTTACGGCAACGCATGGATGAGATACCTAAGGATCGTCCTGTCTATTTACACTGCCGAAGCGCTCAGAGAAGCTATAATGCCGTCATGGCTTTACAGGGCTATGGATATAAAAATGTATATAATATTTCAGGAAGTTTCCTCGGCATCTGTTTATATGAATACTTTAATGATGTGAGCAAAAATCGCAAACCTATCGTAACTGCTTATAATTTCAATTAACATGAAAAATACAGGAATCACTATTGATCCCTGTATTTTTTTGTTTGTTATTTCTCAACTAATCCAATGTTAAGGAAGGAGCTGAATAAACACGTGACTTATACTCGTTATCTAACATGTATAGGCCCTTTGGATCCGTACCGAACAATTCAAACCGGGTAATCATATCCATGGCATTCTTTTCTTCTTCTCCCTGTTCATCAATGAACCAGTCTAAAAACTGCATCGTTCGATAATCTTTCACATCAGCAGCTGTTTCATAAATATGATGAATCAAAGAAGTTACATAACGTTCATGTTCAAGACTCGCATGCAAAGCATCAGAAAACTCTTTTAGCTCCTTGTCCGGCTTTGCGATCGCCTCTAAGGTCACTGCATGATCATTGTTTTGAAGATACTTCATAAACAGCATCGCATGATCCATCTCTTCTTTTGCCTGAATGTCAAACCAGTTTGCATAACCATCCAAACCTTTGTTCTTATAATAATTCGAAAAATCAAGATACAGATAGGCAGAATACAATTCTTTATTGATCTGATCATTCAATAAAGCACTTACTTTTTCATTTAACATATAAATACCTCCTCTTTATCTTAAGTATAACTCGATTTTGAATGTTGTCAATTTATAATACCTAAATATCATCAAGTGAAGCTACTCGTTTTCCATTTTTAAGGCAGATGATCTGATCATTTGAACGCAAGATCTCCTTATGATGCGTAATTGACAATATCAGACGATCCTTGCTGATCGCATCGATTACCTCCAGCATCCTGTTTTCATTCAACGAATCCAAATTGGCACTCATCTCATCCAGCAAAAGGATCTTTGGATCTGCCAACAGTGCCCTGGCAATCGAAAGAAGCTGACATTCCCCTTTCGAAAACATGCTTTCATCCGCAGCAGTATCATAGCCATTTTCAAAAGAAAGCACCTTTTCATGCAAACCGCAAAGCTTCATCACACGCTTGACATCTTCAAGAGAATAACGCTCATCCCGTAATGTTATTTGATCACAAATGCTTCCTTTGATAAATACGAAATTCTGATCCACCAACCCGAAAATACGGCGCATGTCCTCTCTTTTGATTTCATGAGGATGATAGCCATTGATCGTGATTTCTCCTAATGTCGGCTGATAGAAACCCATGATCAGATGAAAGAGGGTACTCTTTCCGACTCCTGTACGTCCTATGATCATATTTCTTCTGTTTTGATCACATCTAAAGGATATATCCTGTAAGACCAAAGAATCCTGTTGATAGGCAAAAGACACATGATCAAACACAAGTTCGATATCCGGCTTATCAAAAAGCATGTCATAAGTCAAAGCCCGCTCCACCTTCTCTTCAGGAAGCTGATAAAAATCCTCAATTCTTTTCATACCGGATACGGCCTGCTGGATCGACTGGAGCTCATTGCCAAGATCTTCAATAGGTGTAAATAGCTGGCTCATCAATTCAATGCTGGCCGCACACATACCAATCGTAAGCGATGAAAAAGAAAGATAATCACTCGCTAAAAAAACGATAAAAACGATGACAAATGCACGCAGGATCTGTGTCAGTGGTGAATAAAGAGAATCATAGAAATTGATTTTTTCATTATTTTTATAGGTTTCATCTAATTTATTTTCAAATTTATCGACGTGATACTTCTGCGTATGAAAGACCTTCATGATACGGGCATTACGAAGGATATCATGAATCATCTTTGTCAGATCAGCGGTATAGATACGACTTTTCATCTGTACCTTCAGCATCTTTTTCTGGACCAGTCGCGTGAAAGCTATTAATAGCGGCAATAAAATGATCAGCAGGATCGCCAGCGTTTTCGAAAACATTGCAATTGAAATAATGATCCCTATGATCTTGAAACAGTTGACGACCATCGCAATGACACCACTGCTGAACACAGAAGAAATCGTCTGCGCATCATTTAGAAAATAAGATGAAATCAGCGATGGATCAACGCTTGTGAAATACGATGTCTGAATACGCTGGATCTTTTCCATCATCTCACTGCATATTTTCTGTGTCAATGACTGTCCGATCCATACAAAGCTTGTTTCCTTTGCCATCTCGACAATATTAACGGCTATGATAACGACAAAATAAGCAGTGGCTCCTGCCAAAAGCATGGAACGATTCATCGGTTTTAAGATATCATCAATGATGTAGCGCAACAGTTGTGCCGGCAAGAGCGAAAGCAAGATAGAACCAATCAAAAGAATGATCAATAAGATTGTAAAGAAGAGATGCTCTTTGATCAGCCGGCGGATACAATGCATCATAAATGATCGTTTCATACTTTTTCCTCCTGCATTACCAATGTTCGATAAGTAGGACTCTTCTTTAACAGCTCTTCATGTGTTCCTATCTGATACGAACCATTTTCCTCTAAAACGATGATCCAGTCAAATAAAGGCATCAGCTGCATCTTATGCGTGCTGATCAAGATCCCTGAATCATGATAATGCTCCCTCAGATTATGCATGATCTGTAATGTCGTACGCTCATCTAAAGCCGCAAAGGGATCATCAAGAAGCAAGAAATTCGTCTTGCTGAAAAGAGCCCTTGCCAATGCCAAACGCTGCTGCTGTCCGTTTGATAAAGCACTTCCACCGCTTCCGGCTTCCGTTTTTTCACGATCTGCCATATTCGCAAGATCTTCCTCAAACTGTGCATCTTCTAACGCTTTACGCAAATCACCATCACGACCCATTTTAATATTTTCTAAAATCGAATCACTCATCAGATAAGGATGATGTCCCATATAGCCGATTAACTGATCTGCTTTTAAGCTGCGTCCCTCTTGCATGTCAAAATATATATTCCCCTCATATGGATATTGACCTAAGAGGGCCAATAACAGAGTAGATTTCCCATAGGCGATCGGTGAACAAAGACCTGCGATTTCCCCTTTTCTTAAAGTAAAATTCATATCCTTGATGATCCAATCACCATTGGGATATGCGAAAAAGAGATGTTCGACACGCATCTCATTGACCCATGCACATTGTTTATTTTGATGAAGCATTACATTATCTTTCATATATTCTTTTACACGCATCCATGAAACCTGCGCCTTCTGTGTAATATTAAAGATCTTCGCAGCCTTGCTTGCCTTATCCGCCAAAAGCACATAAATGCTGATATAAGCCGTAAAATCACCCAGGCTCCAATTCCCATCGATCACATACTGACCACCCATGACAAGAATCACTAAGATACCGATCATCGAAATGATCTGATAGAACGGAGTTAATGCATTTTCCAATACAGCAACAAGCACTGCCTTCTTCTTCAGATCCTCCAATGAATGATAATACCTGCGCTTTGCTTTATCTTCCACAGAATTAGCCCGAAACAAAAGGACGTTGGAACACTGCTCAATGGTCAGATTTGCCATATCGGAGGAAGCCTTACGATAAATAGCAGTCTTTTTCTCCACATATCCTTTCATCAGCGTCGCTAAAAAAGAAGCCACCGGAATGCATAGACAGGCAAGAAGGGTACATTTTACATCATACATCAAAAGACCGAAAAAGTAAGAAATGATCAGCATCCCTGTATCAAAGACTTCTGTCATGACCTTACGCATACCTTCTGCACATAAATCAACATCACCCAATATCTTCGTGATCATATCACCGGATTCATTCTTTTCCATTTCTGCCAATGGCTCCGCAATCATCTGCGAGAACATGATCGAACGCATATGCAGGGTCGTCCGATTGGCAAATCTTCGCGTATAATAACGCTTCAACAGGCGGAGGATCTGGATCGCGCTGACGATAGCGATAAAAATAAATGACTGGGCAATCAGCGCAGAAAGAGATCGATGCTCAAGCAGGACATCTAAAAGACGTCCCTGTTCTACATTGATGGATACCATAAACAAGGAACAAAGCGTCCCTGTGATGACGATCGCAAGGATCAGCTTTTTTTCCATATAAAAATAACTTTTAATTTTATCAGGACGAACATTTTTATTCATAATTTAACTATATGCCAATTTTATTAATAAATCAATACATGAGCTTACATTACGACTTACACATGATTCAAGGCTTGGTGCTTTCAATGAACCAGCGATTTTTTTCATAAAAAAGCTTTCTTTCCTGGTCTTGAATGCGACAGCGGTATAAGATCCCGCAACCGCCCACCTCGCTCACTGCTTTACGAATTTCTAATATCCGGTCGATCGGATATTGAACTCCATTCTCCCATCTTAAGATCAAAGGTGTTAATCTGCCTTGCTTATCAATCAATGTAATGACATCCACATATCTCTTGTACAGCATTAGAAATATCCTACCGGAAAGATGATATGACTGCCCTTAGGATCAAAATCACTCAATTCTTCATCAAGCAGCATGCTGCACCGTTTTACGCTTCCAAAGCCATATCGTAAACGAATCTGATCGATCGTTTTTTCAAGGCAGTATCGTTTCTGACGGTTCATTTCATCTTCAAATAAGGAAAATTGTACTTTTTCACTTTCAAAGCATAAATGTGAAAGAGAAATACTAACGCTTCTTAACGGTATAGAAAAATCATAATTGTTTTTTATTAGCTCTGTCACGATTTCCATCAGTTCATCACTTAAATTGGTTGCTCTTACCAGCGTTTTCTGACGGGAAAAGCTTTTCAGATCTGTATTTCTCAGCTGGATGCTGACACATCTTCCTGCCATTCCTTTTTCCTTCGCACGTGAAGCTACCGACTCACAAAGGACATAGAAAACACTTTGAGCATCTCGTAGATTTTTTATATCCTTGGGCGTCGTGATACCATTACCGATTGATTTTACTTCTTGACAGGCATCTATACGTGCTACCTCACTTTGATCATAACCATTGGCAAACCAATAAATGATTTCTCCCATTTTACCTAAATGCCGCTTCAATATTTCTACATCAAACCGTGCCAGATCACCGATCGTATGAATACCGAAGATTTCCAGCTTCTTTAAGGTCGCTCTTCCAACATATAAAAGATCGCCCACAGGCAGCTGCCATGCTTTTTCCTTAAAATTATCACGACTGATTTCTACCAATCCCATCGGTTTGATCATATCACTGCCAAGCTTGGCAAATATCTTATTGAAGCTGATACCGACCGAAATGCTTAGACCGATCTCTTCCCATACCCTTTTTTGAATCGTCCGGGCGATATTTAAGCCGCTTCCAAATAAAGACAGACTGTCACTTACGTCGATCCATGCCTCATCCAAGCCAAAACTCTCTACCCGCTCACTATATTCCCGATAGATATCCTTTACCTTTTCCGTATAATAAAGATATTCTTCATAATGAGGAGGAATGATGACCAGATCCTGACATTTCTGATATGCTTCATGCACTGATTCACCTGTCTGAATCCGATACTTCTTTGCCGGATCATTTTTTGCCAAGATGATTCCATGCCGCATTTCGCTCTTACCGCCCACGGCCATCGGTACATGACGCAGCTCAGGCACCATCATTTCCTCTATCTGTGCATAACAATGATTGATATCACAGTGCAAAATTACTCTTTCTTTCATCTTCCCGCCTCCGCTTTCATTATTTCATTTTCAATATCATTTTACAACACATTTTGATATCTTTTAACTGGTAATATTTTACTTGATAATTATCATATTGCATCTTTTGCTTTTTTTTGATATTATAAACATGGGGTGAGAGAATGCTGCAAAATCAGATCATTAAACAAAGAAAAAAACAATTAAGATTAAAGATCGATGATATCATGGAGGCCACAGGCGCTTCCCGTCCCAGCGTATGCCGCTGGCTAGCCGGAGATACGAAACGTATTTCTCCTGAGAAGCTGCAAAAGCTGGCAGATATCCTTCAAACGACACCGGATCATCTGTTGGGAAAAGATAATGTAAGCACCATGAAACCGATCTTGGGTATCGTGAAAGCAGGTTATGATATGTATGCCGAAGAAAATATCATGGGGTATGAGGAAGTCAGCGAAGATGAAAGCAGGCAGGGGGATTTCTATCTTCGAGTCAGCGGGGATTCGATGGTCAATGCCCGTATCTGTGACGGAGATTTATTATATGTGAAATCTTGCAGTGATGTCGAAAGCGGACAGATTGCAATCGTATTGATCGGTGATAATGAAGCTACTGTTAAGCGTGTTATCAAAAAAGATCATTTATTGATTTTGGAAGCTGCTAATCCTAATGTTGAAAATCGTTATTTTAATGAAAAGGATATTGAGGAGCTTCCGGTTCGCATCATTGGCAGGGTCCTTTATAATAAGGTGCGCTTTTAAGACAGGAAATTTTAGTAAAAAAATTATTGACAATGTTTTTTCATAGTTCTATAATACGCATATGAAATGCAAAGACGCTAAATATGAGGGAGTATTTTAGCGCCTTTTTCATTTAAAGGAGGGTAAATATGACCAAAATTCAAGAAACGTTTGGAAGTCTGGTATTCAATGATGCCATTATGCGTGCAAAGCTGCCTAAGGATGTCTATAAGAAATTAAAGGCAACGATCAATGAAGGCAAAACTTTGGACGTCAATGTTGCGAATACAGTGGCAAATGCCATGAAAGACTGGGCGATCGAAAAAGGTGCGACCCATTTTACACACTGGTTCCAGCCGATGACCGGTATCACTGCAGAAAAGCATGACAGTTTCATTACCCCGGATGGTAATGGAGGAGTCATCTTAGAGTTTAGCGGTAAAGAGCTGATCAAAGGTGAACCGGATGCCTCCAGCTTCCCAAATGGCGGATTACGTGCCACTTTTGAAGCAAGAGGATATACGACATGGGATCCTACTTCATATGCCTTTATCAAAGACAATACGCTTTGTATTCCGACAGCCTTCTGTTCCTTTGATGGAAGCTCATTAGATAAGAAAACCCCGCTGTTACGCTCGATGCAGGCATTAAATGATCAGGCACTCCGTATTTTAAAACTGTTTGGTAATGATGATGTCACCCGTGTTACGACAACCGTAGGATGTGAACAGGAATACTTTTTGATCGATCAGGATCTATATGAACAAAGAGAAGATCTTAAGCTATGCGGACGTACCTTATTCGGTGCTTTACCTCCAAAAGGACAAGAGCTTGAGGATCACTACTTTGGTATGCTGGATAAAAAAGTCAGCGATTATATGCGTGATCTGGACGATGAGTTGTGGAAGCTGGGCGTTTACGCAAAAACCGAGCATAAAGAGGTTGCTCCAAGACAATTTGAATTGGCTCCTGTTTTTACCTCCAGCAATATCGCAACCGATCACAATCAATTAACCATGGAATTTATGAAAAAGGTTGCGAAAAAGCACAACTTTGCCTGTCTGCTTCATGAAAAGCCTTTTGACGGCATCAACGGCAGCGGTAAGCATAACAACTGGTCAATGTCGACCAATACCGGTATCAATCTTCTTGAACCGGGTGATTCTCCGGCAGAAAATGCCCAGTTCTTACTGATACTGACTGCTTTGATCAAAGGTGTTGATGAATATCAGGATCTATTAAGAATTTCTGTCGCAACAGCCGGCAATGACCATCGTCTTGGTGCCAATGAGGCTCCTCCGGCAATCTTATCCATTCATTTAGGTGATGAGCTCAATGCCATCCTTGAAGCAATTGAAAAAGGTGTACCTTACAATAAAACATTTAATAAAGTCATGGAAATCGGTGTTGATATCCTGCCTTCCTTCCCAAAGGACACAACGGATCGTAACCGTACCTCTCCCTTTGCCTTCACCGGTAATAAATTTGAATTCAGAATGCTTGGATCAGCACTCTCTATCGCTTGTCCAAACCTCATATTAAATACAATCGTTGCGGAAGAGCTCCAGCAGTTTGCTGACGTGTTAGAAACGGCACCTGACTTCAATAAAGCCCTCAATGATTTGATCCGTAAAACGATCAAAGAGCATAAACGAATCCTATTCTCCGGAAATGGCTATACGGATGAATGGGTAGAAGAAGCAGAAAAACGTGGTCTATTGAATTTAAGAACGACAACCGAAGCCCTTCCTTATTATACAAGTGAAAAGAATATCCATCTTTTCACAAAGCATAAGATCTTCACAGTTGATGAAATGTATTCAAGAAAAGAAATCCTTCTTGAAAATTACTGCAAGATCATTCATATCGAAGCATTAACAATGCTGGATATGGCCAAAACACAAATTCTTCCTGCTGTCTTGAAGACCCAAAAAGAAATGACAGATATTATCTTAAATAAAAAAGCGGTATGCGACTGCTTCGATTGTTCAATGGAAATTGACACACTCAAGAAAATGGATGCACTGACAAAAGAAATGGTCGATGCCATAAAACATCTGGAAGAAGAGAATGCTAAGGCTGAAGCATTGCCGACCCTTGAAGAACAAGGCAAAGCTTATTCAACATTGATTCTGGCATGCATGGCTGATTTAAGAAAAGCAGCTGATGCTCTGGAAACATTGACACCAAAAGAAAACTGGCCAATGCCAAACTATACTGATTTATTATTTACTGAATAATGATAACGATAAATAAAAGTGGTTGTTGTACAACCACTTTTATTATATAAATCCATAATGCTCACAGGCATGAACGATTCCATCATGATCACAGCTTTCAGTTACAAAATCACTGACCTCTTTGACCTCATCGACGCTTTGTCCCATGGCAATACCGATCGTTGCCTGCCGTATCATTTCTACATCATTTCTGCCATCACCAAAGCAGACTGTTTTAGTCAGATGAAAATAATCCAGACACTTTTCAATACCTTTATATTTATGAAATCCCTTGATTCCTAAATCAGCATAACAGCTGTTCCCAATATCAACATTTAAGCCTTCTATTTCCTTTAGCGGAGCATAATCATAACCTTTAGGTGCATATGCCATCGCCATGATGATCTTCATTGAAGGATTATATTCCCCCTGGCTGGGAGCTGTTTCACGAAAAAACTCATGGGTGATTTTCACATATTCATTGGGCTGCTGGACACAAAACCAGTCATCAAGTGTTTCCAGTGAACACACAAGCTTATTGGCGTTGCATACATCTATGACCTGCCAGACAAGATCAGCAGGCAAATATGCCGTATAAATCACTTCATGTTTCCCATTTAATACACACTGTCCATTATTCAGCACCAAAGCATCAAAACAAATCTGATCCAATAGACCGCTTTCCTTTACTGAGCTTAAGTTACGCCCTGTGGCAACTACGATCTTATGACCTTTTTCTCTTAATTGCTCGATCGTTTCCAATGTTCTTTTAGAAATCACATGATTACTCGGATATAAAGTACCATCAATATCGAAACAAAAACAAAACCTTTCCATAAAAATCACCTCGGTATTTATTATACTAAATATAAGAGAAGATTTCTATGAATATATTAATTTAAACTTCTATCGAAACAATGATTGAAAATGATGAATCAATATGATATACAATAATTGTAATAGTCATACAGGAAAGGGGAACCATATGAAAAAATATCATATCATCATTTTAATCATTTTATTACTTACAGGCTGTCATCAGGATCAATGGGAAGTCCAAACAAAAGAAACAGGCTATACGATCACTTCCCTGGATGTTTTAAATCAACTAAACAACAATACGATCAATCATCTGCTTTTTTCCGTGCAATCAGAAGATACCTTGAACATCGATTATATCAGCCACTCCTATGCTCATCTCCCATTAACAGCAGCTCAGGCAAATCATGTACATTATACTTCTGATATCGCCTATACAAATTTCAAAAATTTTTATGAATTTAATTTATCCTCTCTTTCGCTTAAAGAAGCCGAGAACCTTCTGATAACCCATCCACAACTCATTGAATATATCAAAACACAAGATGGTCTTTATTATATTAATAAGACAGATGAGCGTTATATTCTTTACTATGAAACTGCAAATGAAGTAAAAAAAGTCATGGATTTTTATTCATATGATGATTTTTATCACCAGAATGATCACATTTATTTAGAATATAAGCAATATATCGAAAGACCTTATATCTTATCAGATATTACTCATGGGGATCACTTCCAATTAAATACGATTGATGGTATCATTCAAGAAAATTACAATTTCGCTTTTCTAAAAAATTTTCATTTAGCCCATCCATTCTTTGTAACTTATGAAAAAATATACGGACAGAAAGGTTTTGAAGTTGTTACAAGCAATCAATCTTCATTTTATATTGAACCTACAAACTTTTTTCAACCGCTTCAAGACTACATCATCACTCAGAAACAGACAACTGAACGCATGTTGACCAAAATTATTACGATTGATGATGAAAAAGAATATGATATTGATATAAGTGAAAGAGTTTACGCTGAAATTTATCTTGGTGATAATACTTTCTTAAACAAAGAATCGATCAGTTATGATGAATATTCTTATAGTATCATTGAAATCAATGATTTTCTAATCACTAAAACTCTTCTTCCATTTCAGGAATTAGCATATTTCTTTAAGATCAGCGATCATCAATTAATCGCATGTATCACGGATGACATTCATCCGGCTGAATATTATCTGATTACACTTGAATAAATTTTTTGCTTCTTAAATAATGACTATATTATATACATATTTTTTATATGTATCATTGACAAAGATATATCCTTTTGATATTATAGTCTTGTGATAACACAACGTTGATTCACATGGGAAGATAGAGAAATATAAATAAAATCATAATAACAGCATAATTTTCACTTATAACTATTTTATGTTCCATAAAAATTCAAATAGGTTTTTATATGTGAGGATATGAAAAGAAGCATCTTTTTGATGCTTTTTGTTTAATAAAATGATCCTGTTGGTGAACACGATAATGTGAAATTGACCGGATATAATGACATTGCAGGAGTGTAACGCATGATGACTGATGCCTTTGCCTGATTGCCGCTTGTGGAAGCCTTCTTGCTGAATACCTGCCAGCCACTGCTGATATTGGATACTGATACAGAAGCGGAAAGGCACTTTGATGTACTGCCGTTATATTCAAATGTACCTGTAAGCGTTGCTATCCATAATGTTTCACCTTTGTCGTTTTTGTAATAATATTTTTTATAATTTGATACTGTTTTTGTAGTACTGTATGTACTAATACCCTTTTGATATACAGGCTCTCCTATTTCAATCTCTATATTGAGATTTTCATCTTGGATAATATCATCATTTGCATAAATATTATTCGGTAATATACTTGGTAATATACTTATTGATAAAACTAAACATAAAAAATATTTTAATAATTTTTTCATTTTTTTTCTCCTAAAAATACAGACTCTCCCATTTCTATTTCAAAATAACAATCCGGACATACCGACTGATAATTTTTCACAAACTCCATGTAATCATAAGCTCTCCATGCCGTAAAACTAATGACTGCTACGGATATGATACCAATCAAACCATTTCGGATGATATTACGTTTATGAATCTGCTGTTTTATATAATCAAAGCTTATTGATTCATAATAATTCGCAACAATTTCCTGCGGTTCGCCAAAACGATCTCTACATTCATAATAAGAAGCTGCTTCATCCATTTCATTGTTGATCGTTTCAATGAGTTTTCTTAAAAATTGCTTTTCTTTCTTTCCATATACCGGAAAGATTTTTTTAATGTTTTTAATATAGTCCTTTCTTCCGTATGTCATAATCAACCCTCTTGATCAATATAAATATGAGGTACGATATTATCATTATAATATACTTGATAATCCCATTTCATATCTTGAAATTTTGCACCAATTAAAATCAATAAGATTGCCATTATCCCAAATGACAGAGCCATCACTTTTTTACGATTCATCTGTTTATATAGATAATCGTAATTACTTTCATAATAAAAGGAAGCAACGACTTCATTAGGCGATCCAAACTGATTTACATAGTCCTCATAGGTCATTGTTCCATTTGCGGATTCTTCAACACTTTTCGAAAATTGACGAATAAACCTTTTCACCTTTTTATCTCTCAAAGGAAAAATATACTTGATATCTCGAATATATTGCTCTTTAGAATTCATTGCTTACACCCCTAAAACTTAATGATCTTTTCAATTTGTCTACACATCTTACGATAATCTTCAACCATATCGTTAAAATATTGAATTCCCTTTTCTTCAAGATGATAATAAACCCTAACCTTTCGATTCACGATTTCTTCTCTGGTAGATACATATCCCTCTTCTAACATACGATAAAGGATCGGATACATAACTCCTTCTTTTACATCAAAAACGTCATCAGTCACTTCTCTAATCGTCGAAGCAAGCTCATAACCATAATAATCTCTATGCTTTAAAACACCCAAAAGAAGCATTTCAATTTTAAACAGATTATTTCTTTTTGACATACGTCACCTCTATAAAGAATGATACAATATAATTATATTATATTCAATACATATTTTTTATAGGTATAAATTGACAGATAAATTTCAGTAAGTTATTATATAAGTGTAATAATCCAATGAAAAGTGAAAATATATAAAGAGTTATATATCATTAATTTTATGGTTATCTTGCTACTTTTAATGTTGAATATCAGCCTTGCTTCTTAATATTTTGAAAGGAGTATAAAATGAGCCAAAACATCCTAAAAACATGCAATAATTTCTTAAGAGCCAATTCTTTAAATTTTATTTGGATGATCCTTTTACTAAATTCTATAAGTATTTGGAAAACTGATGAAATCTATTTTATCATAATTCGTATCATAGCTCTTATCGGAGGAGTCATAGAGCTATTATGGTGCTTTAGGCTTCTGAATATTTTAGATAGATACTCATTAACAGCTGAAGAAATGAAGGTAAGCAAGGCTTTAAAATTCCTTTATGTCATCTACTTACTTCAATTGATTCTCTTCGTCATTATTATTTCACTTGGGTATAAAAACTTTCTGTTAGGATTACCCATAATTGTTACATTTCTGATTTGGTGCTTAATTCTTATATTCATTTCTGTCATTTCTAATAAAAGAGTGAAATTTATAAAAAAGAAAGGAATATCTTCATGAAAATATATATAAATAAGAATCAATTAAAAGATAATGATCAAAAAATACCTCTTGGAATCAAGATTTTTGGAATTATCGGATTACTTGGTTTATTCTATTGGTCATATAAAATAATCATCGATAACAATTATTCATGGGAAGTTTGGATTCAAATTACGGGTTCTATCGTATTTATCGCAGATTACTTATATTATTTATTGAAAGGAAAAAGGCTTTAACAATAAATATAACTTTTTGGATTTATAAAATAATCGTGGGTATGATCAGTTATTACATGCATGACTATCTTATTGTTTCTATATTGTTTTATTGAAACGTAACATTCAGAGAAAGGAGGATCATTTATGAAAAATTTAAAGGAAGCTGTAAATTTAATCTTCAGCAATACAGGTATCGCGTTCAAGATATTTGTGATCGTATTAATTGGAACCGTTTTGGAATATGTATTGAATCAGCTAGGAATGATTGGTTCATTGCTTTCTATCATCGTATCTTTCTATATGGTTGTTTTGATTGGGTATCTTTTGAATGTACTGCTTGTTGAAAAAAGAGATTTAGGACTTCAGACGTGTTTTACGCAATCCTTTGAGCTAATTAAGAGCAGTTGGACTAAAATTGCCGTTGTATTTTTAAAAGCATTTGGAATTGGATTTATAATTATTCTGATTGCTACCGGTTTCGTCATGCAGATCGTAAACTCTACCCCTAACATTCAAAGCCTGATAATGGGGACTGATCAGATTACTTTTACACCCAATACATCTTTTATGCTGTTCATTTCCGCAATTATGATATTTGCTGCCTACTTATTTGAATTTGTCATATTTATGGCCTATTATAAGGTATATGGATATATTCTTGGTAATGATGATATCCGTGCAAAGAGAAAAGACTGTATCTTTATGAGCCTGATCGTATTGGTTGGATATATTCCTTTTGTCGGAGGTATTTTGCGTATTTTCATCTTATTTCTGTTTGAATTGAAAATCCTTCTTGATGTTAAGGAAGTAATTGCAGAAAAATAAAATATCTTCCTTTATTCATCAACAGGAAGATGGAATTTATTATAGTCATTGAATTAGATAAAGATTTGCTTAAGAAAACATCTGTTCATCATGTGAACAGATGTTTTTTCGATATATACCCTATCGTATGGTGCTTTTTAAATTAGTTTCCTTTATAAGATTTTTCAAGGATATCGATCATATCATTGATCATTGGCAGTTTAGGGTTTGCCGGTGAACACTGATCCTCATAAGCAAGAAGAGCAATCTTTCTTTCAGCTGCCTTCCATGTAGCTTCATCAATATTCTGATCAGCGAAGTTCATCTTGATGCCGACTTCTGCACCTAACTCAGCACATGCCTTTGCATAAGATTCTACTGCTTCTGCAGGTGTTGATGCAGGAAGACCTAGCAGCTTTGCAATTTCCTGATATTTCTCATCAGCTTTGTAGTAGTTGTATTTTGGCCATACAGAGTTTTTCTGTGGTTTTGTACCATTGTAACGAATGACGTGTGGTAATAGAATGGCATTGGCACGTCCGTGAGGAACATGGAATTCAGCACCGATCTTATGTGCCAATGAGTGGTTGACACCTAAGAAGGCATTAGCGAATGCCATACCTGCAATACAGCTGGCATTGTGCATCTTTTCTCTGGCTTCCGGATCATTCTTACCATTTTTGACAGCTCTAGGAAGATATTTGAATACCATCTTGATAGCCTGTAAGCATAATCCATCCGTATAATCATTAGCTAAGGTTGCAACATAAGCTTCCGTAGCATGTGTCAATACGTCCATACCTGTATCAGCTGTAATTGAAGCCGGAAGATTTGTCGTAAAGGCAGGGTCTACGATGGCAATCGTTGGTGTCAGCGAGTAGTCTGCCAATGGATATTTCTTATTTGCGATCTTATCTGAAATAACGGCAAATGGTGTTACTTCTGAACCTGTACCACTTGTTGTCGGGATACATACCAGATTGGCTTTCTTTCCTAATTCAGGATAACGGAAAGCACGTTTACGGATATCAATAAATTTCTGTTTCAAATCATCGAAGTTTACTTCAGGATGTTCATAGAACAGCCACATTCCCTTTGCAGCATCCATACAAGAACCACCGCCAAGAGCAATGATCGTATCCGGCTGGAAGCTTCTCATAACTTCTACACCACGCTGTACCGTTGCGATTGAAGGATCCGGTTCTACATCACAGAAAAGCTGGTACTGTACCTTGTTTCTTCTCAGATTTAACTGATCCGTTACCTTATTAACAAATCCCAAATCAACCATTGATCGGTCTGTTACGATGAATACACGGGTCATTTCACGCATATCCTGTAAGTATTTGATAGAATCTCTTTCAAAATAAATCTTTGATGGAACCTTGAACCATTGCATATTGTTATTTCTTCTCCCCAGTCGTTTAATATTCAACAGATTGATTGCACTGACGTTATTACCTACAGAGTTATGTCCATAAGAACCACAGCCCAATGTCAATGAAGGAAGGAAGGCATTATATACATTTCCGATTCCGCCAAAGGTTGCCGGTGAATTCCAGATGACACGGATCGCTTTCACACGTAATCCAAATTCTTTTGCAAGGGCTTCATCTTTTGTATGAATTGCAGCTGAATGACCAAGACCGTTAAATTCAACCATCTGTTCTGCCAATGTCATACCTTCTTCTGTTGAATTTGCCTTTAATACTGCCAATACCGGTGATAATTTTTCACGTGTCAGAGGTTCTTTTGGTCCGACTTCTTTACATTCAGCACACAAAATGACCGTCTTTTCAGGCACTTCGAATCCGGCCTGCTTTGCAATCCATGTAGCGTCCTTTCCAACCATGACACTATTCAGCTTCGCACTGTCAACGTCTTTTGAATAAGCCGTTACACCGAACATATATTTTTCAAGCAATTCTTTTTCTTTTTTATTGACAAAGTAAACGCCATACGTTTTGATTTCTTTCACGAAATCGTTGTAGATTTCTTTATCTACGATAGCAGCCTGCTCGCTGGCACAGATCATACCGTTATCAAAAGCTTTTGACAAGACGATATCATTGACAGCCTGTCTTAAGTTACAAGTCTTTTCAACATAAGCAGGAACGTTTCCAGCACCAACACCTAACGCCGGTTTACCACATGAGTAGGCAGCGCGTACCATTGCATTTCCACCGGTTGCCAGGATCGTTGAAACATCCGGATGGTTCATCAGAGCATTCGTTCCTTCCATCGTTGGATGTTCGATCCACTGGATACAGTTCTTAGGTGCACCGGCAGCAACTGCAGCCTTATACACGATCTGTGCTGCCATGATGGAACATTCTACCGCACTTGGATGGAATGAGAAAACGATCGGGTTTCTTGTCTTCAAACAAATCAATGATTTAAAGATGGCCGTGGATGTCGGGTTTGTTGTTGGTACGATACCACAGATGACACCTACCGGCTCTGCGATCTCAACGATACCATCGACATCATCTTCTTTGATGATACCAACCGTACGTGTATGACGCATATTGTTTACAACGTGCTCACAAGCAAACAAATTCTTCGTTGCCTTATCTTCAAAGACGCCTCGTCCTGTTTCCTCAACAGCAGCCATTGCCAAGACACCATGCTGATCCAAAGCAGCTACAGATGCTTTCGCAACAATATAATCTACCTGTTCCTGATCAAGCTTCATAAATTCGTCTAAAGCTTCTACTGCATTCGCAACAAGTCTATTCACTTCTTGAACAGCAGGACTTACTTCTTCTTTAACTTCTTCTACTACTTCTTTTTTTTCTGTTTTTTCAGCCATTTTACTTCTCCTTTTTTTCACACACAAAAGATATCATTTGTGAATGGACTTGTAAAGCATTATTTGTTATTTTTTTCACATATCGTAAAATGAAAACGTTTACCCCCGGCTTACTCATCAAATTCTTTTCTTCCTTTTTATCATTTGTGAAATTTTTCATTTTTATTTTTCAAGTATTTGTGAAATGAAAACACTTTCAGTTTATAAGCATTAAAAAAAGCCTTTTTTTAGGGCTTTTTGTTATATTTATGATTTCACAAACCGTCGTTTTCCAAATATCATTTTTGTGAATTTTAACCTTAATTCACAACTTATTGAAATAAAGATACATAACGATGATCAACTTCGATCTGATACTCCCAATGATCCTGTTTTTCCACACAAGAAAGAATATTGGCAAACCGATGAACCTTTGCATTCAAATCAACATCCTCATAATCAACACTTATTTCCATCATCGTTTTTTCCTTGCGTATCATCTCTGCGATCGCATCCAAGACATCACGGATACCTACGCCTTTTTCAGCACTGATATAGAAATGATCTTTTTCATTTTTCTTGTATTCACATAAATCACACTTATTATGGAGCACCCACATCGGCGTATCTTCGACAGATAACTTTTGTAATGTTTTTTGTGTTACGTCCATATGTTCCAAAACATGCTCACTGCTCTCATCAACGACTTGCAGGATCAGGTCAGCATCATTGACGCTTTCCAGCGTTGAGTGAAAGGCATCGATCAATTCATGCGGAAGATGGGATACGAAGCCTACCGTATCCGATATCAAAAATTCAACTCCTTTATAAGAAACATGACGAATGGAAGCATCCAGGGTCGCAAACAACATATCTTTGACATAAACATGCTTATCATCATCAATTTCACAATAACGGAGGATCTCATTCATACAGCTGCTTTTTCCGGCATTGGTATAACCGACCAAAGATACCATTTTCAAATCAGAGCGATGGCGTTTTCTTTTCATTGCCGCTAATGATTTTTTTACTTCTTTCAGTTCCTTTTCTACTCTTTGAATACGAATTTCATATTTTCTGCGGTCTAATTGATACTGCTTTTCACCCTCACCCTTATTCTTGCTGCCTCCACGCATTCTGGAGAAATTTTGCTGAGTATGGATGACAAAAGGCAGCTCATGCTTCAAGGTAGCCAATTCAACCTGAAGCTTCGCCTGTTTCGTATGTGCCCGTTTACCAAAGATCTCAAGGATACAGTCATTACGGTCAAATACACGCACACCTAACATCTCTTTTAAAGTACGCATCTGACTGGGCGTGATTGGTGCCGCAATCATACATGCCGAAGCATGCGTTTCTTCGATCATTTGTTTGATCTCGTAGATTTTTCCCTCACCAAAATAAGTTGCCGGATGAGGAGTCCTTCTTCTTTGAATGATCTCTCCTACGATTTCATAATCACAGGCTCTCGCCAGACCCTTCGTTTCTTCAAACTGGCCCTCGACATCTTTTTCTTTTTCTAAATACAATCCTGCACATACAATTTTATGATTCATAGCATCACCTGTATTTATTATACCATAGATTCTTGAAACTTTTCGTAAGTTGGATTATGATAATAAAAAAAGGAGAGAAAACTATGTCATGTATATTTTGTAAGATCATCGATCATGAAATTCCTTCATCTGTTATCTATGAAGATGAAAGTGTCATCGCATTTTTAGACGTATCACAAGTAACCAGAGGACATACCTTGGTTGTTCCTAAAAAGCATGTTGCCAATATTCTGGAATGTGATCCGGATACCTTGTCCCATCTGATTCAAGTTACCCAGATGCTGGCAAAAAGGATCATGGAACGAACAAATGCCAAAGGCATCAATATTTTAAATAACACTCACGAAGCTGCCGGACAAACCGTGATGCATCTGCATTTTCATATCATTCCACGCTATGATGAAAACGATGCGATTCAAATTGAATTTCATGAATCTGAAAAACAAAATCTTGAAGAATTGTGTGCATTATTAAAATAAAAGGAGCGATGGCTCCTTTTCATTATAGATCATCCACCAAGGCACTTGACTTTGCATAAGCACTGGAACGTGCTTCAAAGAAATCTGTTTTGATCATATTGGCATTGGAATAACGAGAAACCCATTCCATTGATTTTGGTTCTTCTTCATATCCTTCATACAAGGTTCCAAGACCTATGCCCTGACTTCTTAAATTACCTAAATACTTTACATAATCATGGATCATCGTTGGTGTCAATCCTTCAATCTCATTTCCGATGGCATATTCGCCCCATTTGATCTCTTCTTCAACACCCTTACGGATCATATTACGATATACTTCTTTCTTTTCTTCATCAAAAAGCTCCGGCTCTTCCTTTTGTAATTCCAAAAGAATGCTTCTAAATAACCAAAGATGCGTATTTTCATCACGATTGATATAACGGATTTCCTGTACTGAACCCGGCATCTTGCCATTTCTTCCAAGGTTATAGAAAAAC
The DNA here is from genome assembly GCF_055420025.1 of Traorella sp. mt218. Classification (NCBI taxonomy): domain Bacteria; kingdom Bacillati; phylum Bacillota; class Erysipelotrichia; order Erysipelotrichales; family Erysipelotrichaceae; genus Traorella; species Traorella sp. mt218. Next base: position 4,101 of record NZ_JBVAYM010000022.1, on the reverse strand, counting down.
ATAAAACCTGAATAGAAATAAATACCTTCAAGGATATAGTTGGCAATCATCATCTTTACAAGAGTTGAGGCATCCTTATGCTCTTGGAAATCATTATAAAGATCACCAATAAACTTATTACGATTCAACAGCTTTTCATCATTTTTCCATTGATAGAGGATATCTTCTCTTTCCTGTGGAGCACAGATCGTATCTAACATATAGCTGTAGCTTTGTGAATGCACAGCTTCCTGAAAAGCCTGAATCGTCAAGCAAAGATTCACTTCATTGGCAGTAATATATTCGCCTACATTCGGTAGATTTGCCGTCTGTAATGAATCAAGAAAGATCAGAAAGGAAAGTATCTTATCATAAGCCGTCCTTTCAGCTTTACTTAAAAGGCGATAATCCTTGATATCCTGATTCATATTAATTTCCTCCGGTATCCAGAAATTATTCATCGCCTGACGATACCAGTCACTGACCCACTTATATTTCATATTATTGAAATCATTCAGATTAGTCGTATTTCCATTGATCATTCTTCTCTTTGTTACTTCAATATCGCCATTTTCATTAAACAGCGCTTTTTTCTTTAATTCCATGATTTCCTCCTAAGATGCACATGATTCACATTCTTCGACTTCCAATGAACGGGAACGGACATAATACAATGTTTTTACTTTTTCATGATAAGCCAGCAGATAAAGATTCAAGACCTGACGCATCGTAAATTCATTGGTAATATATAGATTTACAGATTGTGATTGATCGATATGACGCTGTCGCACACCGGCTGCTTTCACAAGCCATGTCTGATCGATCTGATGCGCCTGCTTATAAAGCCAGAAAGTTTTTGGATTCAGATCCGGAGCAATACGGGTAATGATGCTGCCCTTTTTTTCCTCTAAGAAATATCGATTCATGATCGGATCGACCGCTGCTGTCGTAGCCGAGATGATCGACGTCGAAGAAGTCGGTGCGATCGCCAAAAGATACGCATTGCGCAATCCATCCTGATGTACTTTTTCTTTTAACTTTTGCCACTTTTCATCAGTATAGCCGCGCTTTTCAAAATATGCTCCCGTATCCCAATCACTGCCTTCAAAGAAATCATAGCGACCTTTTTCTTTGGCTAATGCACAGCTGGCTTCAATTGCATAATAATTGATTTTTTCATAGAGCTGATCGACAAACTGAAGATGATCTTCACTTTCAAAGGCAATGCCCTGTAACGCTAACATATGATGGTAACCACTGGTTCCCAGTCCGATCGGACGATATTGCTGATTGGTGATCCGGGCAAAAGGTAATGGATAATAATTAAGATCGATGACATTATCCAAGGCTCGTACCGTAAGAGAGATGATTTGTTTCAGTTCACGCTCATCATTTACATTGATCTTACCCAGTGTCAGTGAAGCAAGGTTACATACCACAAAATCACCCGGTACATATTCATCAACGATGATCTTTTCACCGTCAACCTCTACAATTTTCTGTGAACGGTGGGATAGGGCACTCATATTCTGTGCAATTTCCGTACATAGATTACTGCAATAGATCATTCCCTTGTGGGCATTAGGATTCGCTTCATTCACGATATCACGGTTAAAAGTAAAAGGTGTACCGGTTTCTACTGCACTCTTGATAATCAACCGCACAAGATCTCGTAAAACAATCGCTCTTTTTGAAATACGGCTGTCAGCAACACAGCTTTCATAACGTCTTTCCCATTCTTCCCCATAAAAATCTTCCAGACAGTATCCCTTCACCTTTTCAATTTCATGAGGATCCATCAGATACCATGTCTGTGAGATATCTTCTTCTACCATTTTCCAGAATAAATTTGGATAGCAGACAGCCGGAAAAACATCATGAGCCTTCTGACGATCATCACCATTATTCGTACGCAATGCCAAAAACTCCGGCAGATCCTTATGCCATGCATCTAAATAAACAGCAACCGCTCCTGAACGGACACCCAGCTGATCCACGGCTGTCGCCGTATCATTCACTAATTTGATCCAACGGATCACACCACCGGCTGCCCCCTGAAAGCCACGGATATCGGAACCATTCGCCCGTACCTTTCCAAAATACAGACCCATGCCGCCGCCATGCTTCGATACCTTCGCAAAATTATCCAAGCTCTTATAAATACCATCCAGCGAATCATCTACCGTATCAATAAAACAGCTTGACAGCTGGTGAAACGGTTTACGGGCATTTGCCATCGTTGGTGTAGCCATCGTCACCTTCAAAGAACTTAACAACTCATAAAACTGCTTTGCCCAAAAAAGACGCTTTTCTTTCTCGGCCATTGCCAAATGCATTGCGATGCCCATGAACATTTCCTGTGGTGTTTCCAAAAGCTCATGTGCATGAGAGCTGATCAGGTAACGCTTATAAAGCAGATCCAGACCGCTATATGTAAATAAATCATCATTTTCTTCCTTCAGACAAGACTCCAGCTCATCAATTTCTTCCTTTGAATAATTTTCCAAGATATAGCTTCCATAATAGCCTTCTTTTTCCAAAAAACAAAGCTTATCATAAAAGCTCATAAGGTGATGACGTTCACACTGTTCATCAACCAGAAGATGAAGCTTTAAAGTCAAAAAGCGAGCAGCGATCTTCTCCCACTGCGGCACTTCAACACTGATCAATTCAACACAACAGCGCATCAGGATATCCAAACATTTAATCGTATCCATACCTTCTTCATAGTAGGACTGATATTTTAAAAACAATGGTTGAAAGGATACCTCTTGAAATTCCTTTTCCATTTTTTCTAAAAGCCGGATGATCCTTTCATCTTGAATAAGACTCTGGATCAAAACTCTTTCTTCCCTGATTCTTTGCCGCTGCTGACGATAAAGAATATAGCTTTTTGCCTCCTTGAAATATTGAAGCTTCATCAATATCTCTTCTACCTGATCCTGAATATCTTCAACACTGCATAAGCTTCCACGCATCTCTTCTTCATGGACCCTTTTCCAGACAGACTGGCAAATCTCTTCCATATGTTCTTCCAAGATGCTGTTTTGCGTACTTTCAAAGGCTTTTTGAACTGCATTTCTGATTTTTGATGCATCAAAATCCTCAAGCCGCTGATCTCGTTTTATGATTTTCATAGTAACACCCCATATTTCTATTATATTGAAATCAACAAAACTATAAAGCAAAATGCCCGAAATCCTTCGGACATCTATGCTCCTTTTTGTTTTTTGCGTTTATATAAAAGACAGAAAATAAGGATCGTCATAATTTCGATCAAAAAGACACCGATCCCACCTTCAAGACCAAAACTTCCGCCACTGATCCATGCATTGCCAATAAGCTCAAATTTAAATACCGTCGGTCCCATGCTCATTCCGGAAACTAAGATGCCATAGAAATTTCCCTGAACAAAATTCCACATAGAATGAGCACCGCCAGCTGCCCAGATATCATCAAAATATACTGCCATACAACTGAAAGCCAGACCAGCCAGAAATAAATTCATAAGAGCTAACGGCGAAACGCCCGGATTTCCTATATGAAGAGCGGCAAACAGCAGTGAATTAAACATCATGCTGAAAAATACCGAATAGCCTTTACTTAAACCAAACATCATAAAGCCGCGGCACATCAGCTCTTCTTCAAACCCCTGAAACAGAAAACCGGCAAAATAAATCAAAAGCAACGTAAGATTGCTTAAATCAATACCTGCATACCGGACTCCACCAAACACATATGTAATCAGTAATGCCCCTGAAAGCATCAAAAAGCCCGCTGCAAGACCTATTAAATAATGCTTCAAGGCATGATGACTGCTTAATCCCATCGATTCAAAGCTTCTTCCATGCATCTTAATACCGACATAAAGGATCATCAGTGAGATCACGATCGTCAAATACAAGTTATAAAGCGTCATGGTCTGGGAAGCCAGCACCGTATCAATGGCTTGTGAAGAATCAAGGTCACCGATCACAAAAGGAAGCACCAAAACTGATTGTATTACGCTTCCAAGCAGCATCACTGCCACTATGATCAAACAATAGGCTGCCGGACTTTTTATCTTTGAAATGCCATCCTTATATTTACTTTCTTTTTTAAACAATTCAAACATTTATTTAT